>NZ_JAJSRC010000109.1:0-344 GCF_021283245.1 Pseudomonas sp. NMI760_13
AACTTCGAGAAGCTCACGCTGGGTGACAACACCGTCACCACGACCGTGACTGACGAGCCGGGCACCGGTACTCCGGGCACCGATAACCAGGGTGACAAGGTCACTGTCACCATCGTCGGCAAAGGCGATGTCACCGAAGACCAGCAGCCAGCCTTCACCGTCAAGGTCAGCCAGAAACTGGACCATGACCTGACTGTCACCCTGTCCAATGGCGACAAGGTCGTTATTCCGGCCGGCCAGACCGAAGCCGAATATAAAGCCAAGGCCCAAGGCGATGACGTCTTCAAGGACGGCGACACCCTGACCGTCGGCATCACCGATGCCGCCGTTGATGGCAAGGCCTT
>NZ_JAJSRC010000020.1:0-112123 GCF_021283245.1 Pseudomonas sp. NMI760_13
GCCCCGCGATGGCATCAACGCCATCGCGGGGCAAGCCCGCTCCCACGTAAACCTTGGGATCAGAGGCCTTTCAACAGATCGGACATATCGTCCGCGTGCTCTTCCTCCTGCGCCAGGATGTCCTCGAAGATGCGCCGGGTGGTCGGATCCTTGTCGCCGATGTACTGGATGATCTCGCGGTAGCTATCGATGGCGATGCGCTCGGCCACCAGATCCTCCAGCACCATCTCCTTCAACGAACTGCCCGCCACGTACTGGGCGTGGGAATTCTTCGTCAGGTTGTCCGGATTGAAGTCCGGCTCGCCGCCCAGCTGCACGATGCGCTCGGCCAGCTTGTCGGCGTGCTCGGCTTCCTGGTTGGCGTGCTCGAGGAACTCCGCGGCGGCGACGCTGGCCTTGATGCCGCTGGCCATGAAGTAGTGACGCTTGTAGCGCAGGACGCAGACCAGCTCGGTGGCCAGCGACTCGTTGAGCAGGCGCAGGATCTTCTCGCGATCGGCGTGGTAACCCTCGGTCACCGCGCCTTGCTCGACATGCTGGCGGGCACGTTCGCGCAGGGTTTTCACATCGGTCAGTTCAACGCTCATGTTCATCTCCGAAAGCATCAGGGTGGTCATGGGGTGTCATGCGCCGTGCACGGCGTCGCTGTCTTGTTGGCGTTGCTTGCAGGTCTTGAAACCCTTGGCGTCGACATGGCCGGTGGCGTCGAAGCGCACGTAGTAGGGTTGCTGGTGGCCATCGCGGTTGAGGATGTAGTCGTTGCAGGTGCCGCCGTGGGGCAGGTCGATGACATTCGACGGGCTGCCGCCGATGGCGATGACCTTCTGCATGGTCATGCCGTGCTCGACCTGCTTGACCAGCGGCTCGTCGCGGTAGGTGACGTAGTCCACCGGGTTTTCCGGACGGCTGCCGCAGGCGGCGAGGGTCGCGCTTGCCAGAAGGATGGCCAGGGTTCGCTTGTACATGGTCCCGCTCCTTGCTCAGGGTCTGTTCTGCTTGGAACCGCGCGGCGCGCCGGGAGTTCGATTGCGCTTGTCTCCGATGGCGCTGTAGGGTGGGCCGGTCTGTTCACGGATGAGGGCAAGGGTGATGAGTCAGGAGCTGGCCACGCGTTTTCCACTGGTGCTGGTGCCGGGCATGCTCGGCTTCGTGCGGGCGCTGGTCTATCCCTACTGGTTCGGCATCGTGCCGGCATTGCGTCGGGGTGGCGCGCAGGTGTTCCCGGTGCAGGTGTCGCCGCTGCATTCCAGCGAGGTGCGGGGCGAGCAGTTGCTCGGCATCATCGAGGAGGTCTGCCAGCGCACGGGGGCCGACAAGGTCAACCTGATCGGCCATAGCCAGGGCGCGCTCAGTGCCCGTTATGCGGCGGCGAAGCGGCCTGACCGGGTGGCTTCGGTGACATCGGTGGCCGGCCCCAACCAGGGCTCGGAGCTGGCCGACCATCTCGAACGCACGGCACCTGGTGACTCTGTCCGGGGGCGCATCCTCAAGGCCGTGCTGCATGGCTTCGCTGTGATGCTGGGTTGGCTGGAGACCGGTTGGCGCCGCGATCCGCTGCCGATCGACGTGCATGCTTCGCACCAGTCGCTGACCAGTGCCGGGGTGGCGCTGTTCAACCAGGCTTATCCACAGGGGCTGCCCGAGGTCTGGGGCGGCGAGGGGGCGCCGCAAGTGAACGGCGTGCGCTATTACTCATGGTCCGGAACCCTGCAGCCTGGGCGTACCGACCAGGGCCTGAACCGTTTTGACGGCAGCAACCGATTTTGCCGGCTGTTCGCCCGCAGTTTCGTCCGGGAGAAGGGGCAATGCGACGGCATGGTCGGGCGCTTCAGCTCGCACCTGGGGCAGGTGATCGGTGACGACTATCCGCTTGATCACCTGGATATCGTCAACCAGTCGCTGGGCGCGGTGGGCAAGGGTGCCGAGCCGGTGCGACTGTTTACCGAGCATGCCGCCCGGCTCAAGGCTGCTGGGTTGTGACGAACCCGGGGGCTGCCTCGCAGCCCTTTCGCGGCACAAGGCCGCTCCTACAGACGAACGCAATCCCCCTGTAGGAGCGGCCTTGTGCCGCGAAAGGAGCGCAAAGCGCTCCCATCTGTCAACGCCGCACAGGCGTGGTCCAACGCTCGGCCAACAGCACGCCGACTAATGTCAGCACACCGCCAACCAGGTGATAACTGGCCAACTGCTCATTCAGCACCACTGCCGCGATCACCGCCGTCACCACCGGCAGCAGGTTGAAGAACAGCGTGGTCCGGCTCGGCCCCAGGCGATGCACCGCCTGCATCCACACCCGCGGCGCGACCATCGAGGCCAACAGGCCGGCATACAGCACCAGGCCAATGTTGTGGCCGTTCAACCCGGTCTTGGGCGACAGCAGGAACAGCGGCAGCAACACCAGGATCGCCACCAGCACCTGCAGGTACAGCAGTTGCAGCGGCGGCAGGCGCAGTTGCCATTTCTTCAGCAGGAAGCTGTACAGCGCATAGGCGAGGGTGGCCACCAGCATCATCAGGTCGCCAGCGTTCAGCCCCTGGTGCAGCAGCACGCCGGGTTGCCCGGCTGAGACCACCTCCAGCACGCCGAAGAACGACACCAGCGCGCCCAGTAGCGCGCCGTAGGTCAGACGCTGGCCGAGCCAGGCGATGGAAAGGGCCAGCGACATCAACGGCATCAACGAGAGGATGATGCCCATGTTGGTGGCGCTGGTAATGGCGGCGGCGAAGTACGCCAGGCTCTGGTAGATGGCCATGCCCAGCACGCCCAGCACGAAGATCTTGCCCAGGTGCGGGCGGATGGCCGCGCGGTTGCGCCAGACTTGCGGCAGCAGGAAAGGGGTGAACAGCAGGCCGGCCAGCAGCCAGCGGTAGAAGCCGATCTCGGCGGGGAAGATGGCCCCGGCGGACATCTTGGTGACCACGGTGTTGCCGGCCCAGATGAGGATGGCGATGAGGGGGAAGAGGTAGTTCATGATGATTCTCGAGTTGCGGTTGACCCGTGGGAGCGAGGCAAGCCCGCTCCCACGTGGCGGCCATTATCGCTTGTCTGTTCAAATGCCTATACTTCCATCCAGACAACTCGCCCCGCGAAGCAGACAGCATGACCCGCAAGTACCTCGACATTCCGCAATTCGACCGGCTCCCCGCCCCGGTGTACTTCCGCTACGACGAATTCGGCGCCGATACCCACAGCCCGCCGCACCGTCACCCCTGGGGCCAGCTCAACTACGCCTCCCATGGCCTGATGCACCTGGACGTCGAGGGCCAGCGCTTCATCTCGCCCCCGCACTACGCCGTCTGGGTGCCGCCGGACACCGAGCACGGCTGCTACAACCCCCAGGCCATCATCTACCGCTCGGTCTACCTGGAGCGCAGCCTGTGTGCCGAGTTGCCGGACCAGCCCTGCAGCCTGGTGATCAGCGATATCCTCAAGGCGATCCTCGGCGACTTCGCCCGCCGCGACTTGCACATCGCCCAGGACGAGCGCGACCAGCGCCTGATCCAGGTATTGATCGACCAGTTGCACCTGGCACCGACGCAGACCTGCTACCTGCCGTTCGCCCGCGGCGACAGCCTGCGCCAGGTGCTCGAGGCGTTGCACGCGGAGCCTGGCGACAACCGTCCGCTCGGCCATTGGGCCGGGCAGGTGCATGTCAGCGAGCGCACCCTGGCCCGGCAGTTCCTGCGCGAGCTGGGCATGAGCTTCGGCGAATGGCGCTTGCGCCTGCGCTTTCTGCGGGCCATCGAGGCGCTCGAGGCGGGCACGCCGATCCAGGCCATCGCCTTCGACCTCGGCTACAGCAGCGCTTCGGCCTTCATCGCCATGTTCCAGCGCCAGGCCAATTGCACCCCGGAGCAGTACCGGCGGCGGGCGCGGACAGAGATGTAAGAATTCTTGTCTACACTCAGCTGCGACGAGCGCGCATCCGGCGCGCAGGCAAGGAGACCACTCCATGAAGCTGCTGCACGTACCCCTGCTGGTATTGGGCCTGTTGATCGCGGGCCAAGGGTTCGCCGCCACCGCGCAACAGGAAAAGATGAAGACCTGCAATGCCGACGCCACCACCAAGGCGCTCAAGGGCGATGAGCGCAAGGCGTTCATGAGCACCTGCCTGAAAAAGGATGTGCCGCAGACCCAGCAGGAGAAGATGAAGACCTGCAACGCCGACGCCAGCACCAAGGCGCTCAAGGGCGATGAACGCAAGACCTTCATGAGTGACTGCCTGAAGAAGAAATGACCTGCGCCTATGCCTCTGCCGTGAAGGCTGGCAGACTGCGGGACTTTCCGCTGTCTGCCGTTGAGGCTGTATGACTTTCACTCCCCGCCAGGTCACCCTGGCCAGCTGGATCATCGTCATGGCGGGCCTGTTGCTGGCGCTGCCGCTGAAGCTGCTGCCGAGCCTGCTGGCCGGCCTGCTGGTCTACGAGCTGGTCAACATGCTCACCCCGCGCCTGCAACCGCTGATCGCCGGGCAGCGCGCACGCTGGCTGGCGGTGGCGCTGCTCGGCACCCTGGTGGTGAGCACGCTGACGTTGCTGATCGCCGGCGCCTTCAGTTTCCTGCTGCACGAGGCCGAGAATCCCGGCGCCTCGCTGGACAAGTTCATGGGCCTGGTCGAGCGCGCCCGTGGCCAGTTGCCGCCGTTCATCGAAGCCTACCTGCCGGCCAGCGCCGCCGAGTTCAAGGTGGCCATCGGCGACTGGATCAAGAGCCACCTGAGCGACCTGCAACTGGTGGGCAAGGGCATGGCGCACATGTTCGTGACCCTGCTGATCGGCATGATCCTCGGCGCCATCGTCGCCCTGCAGCGCATCCCCGACATCTCCCGGCGCAAGCCCCTGGCGGCGGCGCTGTTCGAACGCCTGAGCCTTCTGGTGCAGGCGTTTCGCAACATCGTTTTCGCGCAGATCAAGATCTCGCTGCTCAACACCGTCTTCACCGGCATCTTCCTGGCCGTGGTGCTGCCGCTGTTCGGCGTGCACCTGCCGTTGACCAAGACGCTGATCGTGCTCACCTTCCTGCTCGGGCTGCTGCCGGTGATCGGCAACCTGATGTCCAACACCCTGATCACCATCGTCGGGTTGTCGCTGTCGATCTGGGTGGCGATGGCGGCGCTGGGGTACCTGATCGTGATCCACAAGGTCGAGTACTTCCTCAACGCGCGGATCGTCGGCGGGCAGATCAGTGCCAAGGCCTGGGAGCTGCTGCTGGCGATGCTGGTGTTCGAGGCGGCGTTCGGGCTGCCGGGGGTGGTGGCGGGGCCGATTTATTACGCCTACCTGAAGAGTGAGTTGAAGCGGGCGGAGTTGGTTTGACAAATTGCTGGGGCTGCGTTGCAGCCCTTTCGCGGCACAAGGCCGCTCCTACAGAAGAGCGCGTCCCCCTGTAGGAGCGGCCTTGTGCCGCGAAAGGGCGCGCAACGCGGCCCCAGGATGGCTCAGGCCGCGCCGTAACGCTTGCGTGCCTCGATTGCCAAGCCGCTACCGATGCTGCCGAAGATATTGCCTTCCACATGCCGCGCATTGGGCAGCATCGCCGCCACGCTGTTGCGCAGCGCCGGAATGCCGCTGGAACCACCGGTGAAGAACACCGTGTCCACCTGCCCCTCGCTGACGCCGGCCTTGGCCAGCAATTCGCTCACGCTGCCGCGCACCCGCTCCAGCAGCCCGCCGATGGCGTCTTCGAACAGCGCCCGGGTCAACTCGGCCGACAGCTCCGGCTCGATGCGGCCAAAGTCGATGCAGCGGCTGTCACGGTCGGTCAGCTCGATCTTGCTGGCCTCCACTTCCATCGCCAGCCAGTGCCCGGCGCGCTGTTCGATCAGGTTGAACAGGCGGTCGATGCCGAGGGTGTCCTCGATGTCGTAGCGCATGTTGCCCAGGGCCAGCTGCGATTTCTGCGAGTACAGGGCGTTGATGGTGTGCCAGGTGGCCAGGTTGAGGTGGTAGCTGGTGGGCATCAGCGCACCGCTCTTCATCCGGCTGCCGTAGCCGAACAGCGGCATCACGCCCTGCAGGCTCAGCTGCTTGTCGAAGTCGGTACCGCCGATGTGCACGCCGCCGGTGGCGAGGATGTCGTCCTGGCGCTCGGCCACCTGGTGGCGCTCCGGTGACAGGCGGATCAGGGTAAAGTCCGAGGTACCACCGCCGATATCGACAATCAGTACCAGCTCTTCACGGCTGATGCCCGACTCGTAGTCGAACGCCGCGGCGATGGGCTCGTACTGGAACGACACATCCTTGAAGCCGATCTTGCGCGCAACCTCCGCCAGGGTGTCCTCGGCCTCCTGGTCGGCGGCCGGGTCTTCGTCGACGAAGAACACCGGGCGGCCCAGCACCACCTGGTCGAACTCGCGGCCGGCATCGGCTTCGGCGCGCTTTTTCAGCTCGCCGATGTACATGCCCAGCAGGTCCTTGAACGGCAGGGCGCTGCCCAGCACGCTGGTGTCGTGCTTGATCAGCTTGGAGCCCAGCAGGCTCTTGAGCGAGCGCATCAGGCGGCCTTCGTAGCCTTCCAGGTACTCGTGCAGGGCCAGGCGACCGTACACCGGGCGACGCTCCTCGATGTTGAAGAAGACCACCGACGGCAGGGTGATCTTGCCGTCTTCCAGGGCGATCAGCGATTCGACGCCCGGGCGGTGCCAGCCAACCGTGGAGTTGGAGGTGCCGAAGTCGATGCCAAGGGCGCGGGCCGGGGATACGTCAGACATGGGGGAGAGCTTCCGGAGGCAAAACGGCCGCGCAGTTTATGCCAGTCTGCGGCTAAATCAAGACCGGTCGTCTGCGATAGCGCAACCCCGGATCAACCTTGAAAGGCTATGCTTGACCCCAATCTTCAGTAGCAATACGTACATTCACATCGGTGATCCATAGATGGACTTCAAAGACTATTACAAGATACTCGGCGTCGAGACGAGCGCGGACGAGAAGGCGATCAAGGCCGCGTACCGCAAGCTCGCGCGCAAGTATCACCCCGACGTCAGCAAGGAGCGTGACGCCGAGGACAAGTTCAAGGAGGCCAACGAGGCCTACGAAGTGCTTGGCGACAAGGACAAGCGCGCCGAGTACGACGAAATTCGCAAGTATGGCGGCCAGCATGGTCGGCCGTTCCAGGCACCGCCCGGCTGGCAGTCCCGTGGCGGCAATGGCGGCGGCGGTGGCTTCGAGGGTGGTGATTTCTCCGATTTCTTCAGCTCGATCTTCGGCGCCCGGGGCGGCAACCCCTTCGGTGGCGGCGGTGGCCGGCAACAACGCAGTGCCGGCAGGCGAGGGCAGGACGTGGAGCTTGAACTTGCAGTGTTCCTCGAAGAGACCCTGAACAAGGAATCCAAGCAGATCAGCTTCCAGGTGCCGCAGACCAACGGCGCCGGGCAGCGCACCGGCTTCACCACGAAAACGCTGAACGTGAAGATCCCTGCCGGGGTGACCGACGGCGAGCGCATCCGGCTCAAGGGCCAGGGCGCGCCGGGCGTGGGCGGTGGCGCCAATGGCGACCTGTTCCTGACCATCCGCATGGCACCGCACCCGCTGTTCGATGTCGAAGGCCATGACCTGATCATCACCGTGCCGCTGGCACCGTGGGAAGCGGCGCTCGGCGCCAAGGTGGCCGTGCCGACCCTGACCGGCAAGATCAACCTGACCATCCGCCCCGACAGCCAGAGCGGCCAGCGCTTGCGGGTCAAGGGCATGGGCCTTTTGAACAAGCAGGGCGAGCGCGGCGACCTGTACGCCCAGCTCAAGGTGGTCATGCCCGCCCAGTCCGATGACGCAGCTCGCGCATTGTGGACCCAGCTCTCCGAGAAAGCCGCGTTCAATCCGAGGACTCAATGGAGTAAGTGATCATGAGCAGCACCCTGATCGTTCAACTGGACATGCGTACCCTGTGCCAGGAAGCCGATGTGTCGGCCGACTGGGTGATCGAGATCGTCGAGCACGGCATTGTCGAACCGTCGGGGCGAACGCCCGAAGAGTGGGTGTTCGATGACCGCGCGCCGGTGACGTTGAAGCGCGCGGTGAAGCTGCATCAGGAGCTTGAGTTGGAGTGGGAAGGGGTGGCGCTGGCGCTGGAATTGCTGGAAGAGGTGCAGCAGTTGCGTAGCGAGAACAGCATGTTGAAGCAGCGGTTGGGCAGGTTTACCCAAATGTAGCTGGGGCTGCTGCGCAGCCCTTTCGCGGCACAAGGCCGCTCCTACAAGGGATCGCGCTCGCCTGTAGGAGCGGCCTTGTGCCGCGAAAGGGGCGCAGAGCGCCCCCAACTTCACGAAGCTTTCGCAATCACTTTGAAGTACAGCGCTGTCGCCCGGTAAACCCCCTCCGGCCCGCAGGCATAATCCGGAATCTCCCCCGCCTTGCTGTACCCCAGCGCTCGATAGAACGCCTCCGCCCCAGACCCCGCCTCGGTATCGAGAAACAACATCCCCCGCCCGATCCGCCGCGCATCAGCCTCCAGCACCCCCATCAACTGCTGCCCCAACCCACGCCGCCTTGCATCGCTGTGCACCAGCAACTTCTGCACTTCGCCCCGGTTCAGCCCATTGGGCTTCAGGCACAACCCCAGCTGCACACTACCCAGCACTTCCTGCCCCTGGGCAATGACCCAGAGCAGTTGCTCGCCACCGACCAGCTTTGCCTTCACCTCATCGAAGTAGGCCTTGGCCTGCTGCTCGTTGATATCGGCCAGAAACCCCACCGACGCGCCCTGTCGCACCGCATCGAGTAAAAGGGCCACCAGCCCGTCGCGGTAGTACGCCAGGCCTTCGTGGGTGACGCGGTGCAGCTGGGCTGTATTCATGGGCTTCAGTTCCTTGAAGGGGGAAGGGTGTTGCCATCCAGGTAAAGCTGCATGAAGGTCAGGTCCAGCCAGCGCCCAAACTTCACCCCCACCTGCGGCATCTGCCCGGTGATGCTGAAGCCCAGGCGTTCGTGCAGGCGGATCGATGCGGCATTGCCGCTCTCGATGGCAGCGACCATCACATGTTTGTCGCAAAGGCGCGCCCGTTCGATCAGCGCTTCCATCAGGACGGGGCCCAGGCCCTTGCCGCGTTGGTCGCCACGCACGTACACCGAGTGCTCGACGGTATGCCGGAAACCCTCGAACGGCCGCCAGTCGCCAAATGAGGCATAGCCCAGCACGCCGCTGTCGTCCACCGCCACCAGGATCGGGTAGCCCTGCTGCGCGCGGGCCTCGAACCAGGTCAGGCGGTTGCCCAGGTCAACCGGGGTTTCGTTCCAGATCGCCGTGGTGTTGGCCACGGCGTCGTTGTAGATGTCGAGGATGCCCGGCACGTCGTTGATCAGGGCGTCGCGGATCTGGTAACTCATGACAGCGTCTCGCAAGGGAAGTGGTTGCAGATTAAATGGTAACCAGGCCGCGCACACCTTCGGCCTGCATGTTTTCACCCCGGCCGCGCTGGACGATTTCGCCGCGGGCCATGACCAAATACTGGTCGGCCAGCTCCTCGGCGAAGTCGTAGAATTGTTCCACCAGCAGGATGGCCATGTCGCCCCGGTCGGCGAGCTTGCGGATCACCGCGCCGATCTCCTTGATCACCGACGGCTGGATGCCTTCGGTGGGCTCGTCGAGGATCAGCAGGCGAGGGCGGCTGGCCAGGGCACGGCCGATGGCCAGCTGTTGCTGCTGGCCACCGGAGAGGTCGCCGCCACGGCGTTGTTTCATCTGCTCCAGCACCGGGAACAGTTCGTAGATGAAGGCCGGCACTTCACGTGCCTCGCGGGCGGGGAAGCGCGACAGGCCCATCAGCAGGTTTTCCTCGACGCTCAGGCGCGGGAAGATCTCGCGGCCCTGGGGCACGTAGGCGATGCCGGCGTGGACCCTTTGCTGGGGCTTGAGCGTGGTGATCGGTTTGCCTTCCCATTCCATGCGGCCCTCGCGGGCCGGCAGCAGGCCCATCAGGCAGCGCAGCAGGGTGGTCTTGCCCACGCCGTTGCGGCCCAGCAGGCAGGTGACCTCGCCGACCTTGGCCTCGAAGGACAGGCCGCGCAGGATGTGGCTGCCGCCGTAGTATTGGTGCAGGGTGTCGATTTTCAGCATGTTGTGCCCTTGTTTGATTTGAGCGTGGGAGCGGGCTTGCCCCGCGATGGCGTCAGGCCTGGAAGTGATGTTGGCCGGGCTGGCGCCATCGCGGGGCAAGCCCGCTCCCACGCAACCCTCGCAGGCCTATCTACCGAGATACACCTCGACCACCCGCTCATCCTCCTGCACCTGCGCCAGCGACCCTTCCGCCAGCACGCTGCCCTGGTGCAGCACCGTCACATGGTCGGCGATGCTGCCGACGAAGCCCATGTCATGCTCCACCACCATCAGCGAATGCCGACCCGCCAACGAACGAAACAGCTCGGCGGTGAATTCGGTCTCGGCATCGGTCATCCCCGCCACCGGCTCGTCGAGCAGCAGCAACCTCGGCTCCTGCACCAGCAGCATGCCGATCTCCAGGAACTGTTTCTGCCCATGGGACAACAACCCCGCCTGGCGCTGGGCCAGGGGCAGCAGGCGCAGGGTGGCCAGGACTTCCTCGATGCGCTGGCGCTGTTCGCCGGACAACCGTGCCACCAGGCTAGCCCACACCGACTTGTCGGCCTTGAGCGCCAGCTCCAGGTTCTCGAATACCGTCAGCGCCTCGAACACCGTGGGCTTCTGGAACTTGCGGCCAATGCCGGCCTGAGCTATCTGGCACTCGCTCATGCGGGTCAGGTCGAGGGTGTCGCCGAAAAACGCGGTACCTGTGTCGGGCCGAGTCTTGCCGGTGATCACATCCATCATGGTGGTCTTGCCGGCGCCGTTGGGGCCGATGATGCAGCGCAGCTCGCCGACGCCGATGTACAGGTTCAGGTCGTTGAGCGCCTTGAAGCCATCGAAGCTGACGCTGATGCCCTCCAGGCTCAGCACCGTGCCGTGGCGGGTGTCGAGCCCGGCCTCGCGGCGCCGACCGAGGCCAATGGCCTCGCGACCGCTGCCGATCTGGTCGAATATCGGTTCCAGCATGAATTCCGGATGCACCGGGGGCACGCTTCTCATGGCTGGCTCCTTTTCTTCACAAGGCCGACCACGCCCTTGGGCAGGTACAGGGTGACGAGGATGAACAGCGCACCGAGGAAGAACAGCCAGTACTCGGGGAACGCCACGGTGAACCAGCTCTTCATGCCATTGACCAGGCCGGCGCCAAGCAGCGGTCCGATCAGCGTGCCGCGCCCTCCCAGGGCTACCCACACGGCGGCCTCGATGGAGTTGGTCGGCGACATTTCGCTGGGGTTGATGATGCCCACTTGCGGCACATACAGCGCCCCGGCCAGGCCGCACAGCACGGCGCTGAGCACCCACACCAGCAGCTTGAAGCCGCGTGGGTCGTAACCGCAGAACATCAGGCGGTTTTCCGCATCGCGTACGGCGGTGAGCAGGCGACCGAACTTGCTCTGGGTCAGGCGCCAGCACAGGAACAGGCTGCCCAGCAGCAGGCCGACCGTGAGCAGGAACAGCGCGGCCCGGGTGCCCTGGGCGGTGATGTCGAAACCTAGGATGGTGCGGAAATTGGTGAAGCCGTTGTTGCCGCCAAAACCGGTCTCGTTGCGGAAGAAGAGCAGCATGCCGGCGAAGGTCAGGGCTTGGGTCATGATCGAGAAGTACACGCCCTTGATCCGCGAGCGGAAGGCGAAGAAGCCGAACACCAGCGCCAGCAACCCCGGCGCCAGCACCACCAGGCACAGCGCCCAGGCGAAATACTGGGTGCCGGCCCAGTACCAGGGCAGCTCGCTCCACGACAGGAAGGTCATGAACCCCGGCAGCCCATCGCCGGCCGCCTGGCGCATCAGGTACATGCCCATGGCATAGCCGCCCAGGGCGAAGAACAGGCCGTGGCCCAGCGACAGCAGCCCGGCATAGCCCCACACAAGGTCCAGGGCCAGGGCGACGATGGCGTAGCAGAGGATCTTGCCGACCAAGGTCAGGGTATAGGCCGAGACCTGCAAGGAGTGCCCGTCGGGCAGCAGCGACAGCAGCGGCAGGGCCAGCAGCACCAGGACGACAACGGCGCCGACGGCCAGCGACACCCGGGTGCCGGCCTTGCGCGTGGCAGTGACAATCAATGGCTGGTTCATCAGTCGATTACCCGTCCCTTGAGGGCGAACAGGCCTTGCGGGCGCTTCTGGATGAACAGAATGATCAGCGCAAGGATGAGGATCTTGCCCAGCACCGCACCGATCTGCGGCTCCAGCAGTTTGTTGGCGATACCCAGCCCGAAGGCCGCCCACAGGCTGCCGGCCAGTTGGCCGACGCCGCCGAGCACCACCACCAGGAACGAGTCGATGATGTAGCTCTGGCCCAGGTCCGGCCCCACGTTGCCGACCTGGCTCAGGGCCACGCCGCCAAGCCCGGCGATGCCGGAGCCGAGGCCGAAGGCGAGCATGTCGACGCGCCCGGTGGACACCCCGCAGCAGGCCGCCATGTTGCGGTTCTGGGTGACGGCGCGCACGTTCAGGCCCAGCCGCGTGCGGTTGAGCAGCAACCAGGTGAGCAGCACCACCGCCAGGGCGAAGCCGATGATCACCAGGCGGTTGTACGGCAGCACCAGGTTGGGCAGCACCTGGATGCCGCCGGACAACCAGGCCGGGTTGCTCACCTCGACGTTCTGCGCGCCGAAGATCAGCCGCACGGCCTGGATCAGGATCAGGCTGATGCCCCATGTCGCCAGCAGGGTTTCCAGCGGCCGGCCATATAGGTGGCGGATCACGGTGCGCTCCAGGGCCATGCCGACGCCCGCGCTGACGGAGAAGGCCACCGGCAGGGCGATCAGCGGATAGAACTCGATGGCGCCCGGGGCATAGCGTTGCAGCAGTACCTGGACCATGTAGGTGCTGTAGGCGCCGAGCATCAGCATTTCGCCGTGGGCCATGTTGATCACCCCCAACAGGCCGAAAGTGATCGCCAGGCCCAGCGCCGCCAGCAGCAGGATCGAGCCCAGTGACAGGCCGCTGAAGGCCTGGCCGAGCAATTCACCGACCAGCAGCTTGCGCTGCACCTGTGCCAGGCTGGTTTCGGCGGCGGTGCGTACGGCGGCGTCGGTTTCCGCGTCGGGTTGCAGAAGGGCTTCGAGGCGGGTGCGGGCCAGCGGGTCGCCGGTTTCACCGAGCAGACGCACGGCTGCCAGGCGTACCGCGGGCTCGCTGGCGCCCAGTTGCAGGTTGGCCAGGGCCAGGCCCAGGGCCGCGTGCACGGCGGCGTCCGGTTCGCTGGCGAAGCGGCGGTCGAGGAAGGCCATTTGCGCGGGTTGCGCGGTTTTCTGCAGTTGCTGGGCGGCGGCCAGGCGCACGTTGGCTTGGTCGCTGAGCAGTTGATGGCTGGCCAGGGCGTTGTTGATCAGGCCGCGCAGGCGGTTGTTCAGGCGCAGTTTGCGGGTGTCGTTTTCGGCGATGCGGCCCTGGCGCAGGTTGTCCAGCAGCGGCAGGCGGGCGGCATCAGGTTGCGCGGCCCAGGTTTCGAGCAGGCGGGCTTGCTCGGCGGGTTTGGCGCTGAGAAAGAATTCGCCCTCGCTGGCTTGGGTGGCCAGGGGCAATAGCAGCAGTAGTGTGAGCAGGAGTCTGATCATGCGGGCAATCCTGGAAATCTGCGGTGGATTCATCGCGGGGCAAGCCAGCTCCCACGCCACCCACCATTAGCTGACGAGATCTGCTAGCTGACGAGATCGGCGTGGGAGCGGGCTTGCCCCGCGATAGCGTCAGTTGCCCTTCACTGCATAGTCCGGCCGCTTGTCATTCCCCGGAATGAACGGGCTCCAAGGCTGCGCCCGCAGCGGCTCCTCGGTCTGCCACACCACACTGAACTGCCCGTCATCCTGGATCTCGCCGATCATCACCGGCTTGTGCAGGTGGTGGTTGCTCTTGTCCATGGTCAGGGTGAAGCCCGACGGCGCCTTGAAGCTCTGCCCGGCCAGCGCCTCGCGCACCTTGTCCACATCGGTGCTGCCGGCCTTCTGCGCCGCCTGCGCCCACATGTGGATGCCCACGTAGGTGGCTTCCATCGGGTCGTTGGTCACCGCCTTGTCGGCCCCCGGCAGGCCCTTGGCCTTGGCGTAGGCCTTCCAGTTGGCGACGAACTTCTGGTTCACCGGGTTATCCACAGACTCGAAGTAGTTCCACGCCGCCAGGTGGCCCACCAGCGGCTTGGTGTCGATGCCGCGCAGCTCCTCTTCACCCACCGAGAACGCCACCACCGGCACGTCGGTGGCCTTCAGCCCCTGGTTGGCCAGCTCCTTGTAGAACGGCACGTTGGAGTCGCCGTTGACCGTGGAAATGACCGCCGTCTTGCCGCCAGCCGAGAACTTCTTGATGTTGGCGACGATGGTCTGGTAATCGGCGTGACCGAACGGCGTGTAGACCTCTTCGATGTCCTTGTCGGCCACGCCCTTGCTGTGCAGGAAGGCGCGCAGGATCTTGTTGGTGGTGCGCGGGTAGACGTAGTCGGTGCCCAGCAGGAAGAAGCGCTTGGCGCTGCCGCCGTCCTCGCTCATCAGGTATTCCACCGCCGGGATCGCCTGCTGGTTGGGCGCAGCGCCGGTGTAGAACACGTTCGGCGACATCTCCTCACCCTCGTACTGCACCGGGTAGAACAGCAGGCCGTTGAGCTCCTCGAACACCGGCAGCACCGACTTGCGCGACACCGAGGTCCAGCAGCCGAACACCACCGCCACCTTGTCCTGGGTCAGCAACTGGCGGCTCTTCTCGGCGAACAGCGGCCAGTTGGACGCCGGGTCCACCACCACCGCCTCAAGCTGCTTGCCGTTGACCCCGCCCTTGGCGTTGATCTCGTCGATGGTCATCAGCGCCATGTCCTTGAGCGAAGTCTCGGAAATCGCCATGGTCCCCGACAGCGAATGCAGGATGCCGACCTTGATGGTCTCGGCGGCCTGGATGCTCCAGCTCAGGCCCATCGCGGCGATCGATGCGCTGAGGGTGAAGGCCTTGATCAGACTGCGTCGCTTCATGTGCTCACTCCGATGTGATGGTGGGTGTTGGCCAGGTCGGAGAGTGCAAAGGCTGTGCCGAGCGATGGAAAGTGCGTGATAGAGCGGTTGTGCGACGAATCGGGGCGTAGGGAGGGGCCAGGATGGTGCTTGCAGGTTGGGCCTGCACAGGATTGGGGCCGGGGGCGATGAACACTTTTGACACATAAGCGGTACTTGAGTACCGTGCCGCACCGCAGTAGTTTCTGCGGTTCGGGATTGGCGTCCCGTATTCAGAGAGATCGAGCACTGGCGCACCTTGCGGCGGTGTTCTGCATGGCTGCACCCGTTATGGGCGGAGTCGTGTGGGGGAGCCTTCGGGCTCACCGGTTCTCTCTGCCGGCACGCCAACCTCGCACGGCTTCGCTCACCCATCCTGGCGTATGGGCGCGGAGCTTCTAAAAGAGAGAGCTGCAAGGAGATGCACCATGCTCAAGAAGATCGTTCCAGATCCACCGTTCGCATTTGTCGAGATCGCCACCTTTCATCGAGAGGTGCAGCCATGAACCAGGAATCGCTGGTCAACCACAGTCCCCGCAAATCACGTCCCGTCACCGCTTGTTCCCACTTCGGCACCTGCAATCACGCCCATGATCCGATTCTCTCGGTACGTGCTGGCGTTGATAGCGAGGATGCGCTGGTGTGCGCCGTGGCGGCGTTGAAGGCGGCGTATGAGACCAATGCTGCCGCATTGGAGAAGGCGGGAGAGCCGTTGCGCAGTTTGCTGACGGCGACGGAGAACTCGCTGGAGAAAGGTTTGGCGCTGGCCGAGGCGGTGCTTGAGGGGTTGGAGCAGGGTTAGCCCTGGGGCTGCTTTGCAGCCCTTGTGCCGCGAAAGGGCCGCGCAGCGGCCCCATTGGCCGGATCAGTTATTAGAGGCTTCACGCACCGCCGCACGCGGCTGACGCCTGCTGCGCACGAACTGATAGGTCACCGCCAGAATCACGAACCAGATCGGCGTCACCACCAGCGCCGAGCGCGTATCCGCTTCCAGGCTCAACAGCACCAGAATGCCGGCGAAGAACACCAGGCACACATAGCACATGAAACGCCCGCCCGGCATCTTGTAGGTGGACTGCTCATGCAGCGCCGCGCGCTGTTTGCGGTAGCTCAGGTACGACAGCAGGATCAGCGTCCACACGAACATGAACAGCACCGCCGACACCGTCGTCACCAGGGTGAAGGCTTCGATCACATTGGGTACCAGGTAGATCAGCACCGCGCCCAGCAGCAGGCAGGTGCAGGAGAAGTACAGGCCGTTGGCCGGCACCGCGCGGCGCGAGAGTTTCTCGAACGCCTTGGGCGCATCGCCCTCCTGGGCCAGGCCGAACAGCATGCGGCTGGTGGAGAACACGCCGCTGTTGGCCGACGAGGCCGCCGAGGTCAGCACCACGAAGTTGATGATGCTCGCCGCCGCCGGCAGGCCGGCCAGCACGAACAGCTCGACGAACGGGCTCTTGCCCGGCACCACGTCGCGCCATGGGGTTACCGCCATGATGGCGATCAGCGCCAGCACGTAGAACACGATGATGCGGATCGGGATCGAGTTGATCGCCCGCGGCAGGGTGCGCTCGGGGTTCTTCGCCTCGGCGGCGGTGGTGCCTACCAGCTCGATGCCGACGAAGGCGAACACGGCGATCTGGAAGCCGGCGAAGAAACCGAGCAGGCCGTTGGGGAACATACCGCCGTCATTCCACAGGTTGGCCAGGGTGGCGGTATGGCCTGCTGGCGATTGGAAGCCGGTGATGACCATGTACAGGCCGGTGGCGACCAGGCCCATGATGGCGATGATCTTGATCAGGGCGAACCAGAACTCCATTTCACCGAACATCTTCACCGTCACCAGGTTCAGCGACAGCAGCAGGGCCACGCAGCTCAGCGCCGGTATCCACTGCGGAAGGTCCGGGAACCAGAATTGCGTGTAGGCGGCGATCGCCACCACGTCGGCGATGCCGGTGACCACCCAGCAGAACCAGTAGGTCCAGCCGGTGAAGTAGCCGGCCCAGGGGCCGAGCAGGTCGGCGGAGAAATCGATGAACGACTTGTAGTTGAGGTTCGACAGCAGCAGCTCGCCCATGGCGCGCATGACGAAGAACAGCATGAAGCCGATGATCATGTAGACGAAGATGATCGACGGGCCGGCCAGGCTGATGGTCTTGCCCGAGCCCATGAACAGGCCGGTGCCGATGGCGCCGCCGATGGCGATGAGCTGGATGTGGCGGTTGGTCAGGTTGCGTTGCAGGTGCTGCTCTTCGGAGGGTGTCTGGGAGGTCCGGGTCATAGGCTGCATTCCATTGAGGGTCAGTCTTTTTGTGAGCGAAAGCCGAGTAGGCTATCACGTCGCGTTCCGATCGCGGGTGCGGCAGATCGGCACGATCTTGGCGGGGCGGCGCGGTGCTCGACATGACGGGAATCAATGGTTGTTGGTGCCGGCCTCATCGCGGGGCAAGCCCGCTCCCACGCCATGGATCGTGCACGGCGTGGGAGCGGGCTTGCCCCGCGATTGCGATATCAGGCCCGAACCAGGAGCCGGCGCCTTACCACCAGACTATCCACCACCCACATCACCACCATCGAAATCCCCACCAGCGGGAAGGCAACGCCTAGCACCACCATCACCCCCACGGCCATCTTCCAGCGCGGCAGGTCATGGCGCAGCGGCGGCACCCCCAGCCCACCAGCCGGCTTGCGCTTCCACCACATCACCAGCCCACTCACCGACCCCAGCAGGATCATCAGGCACACCAGCAGGATGACGATCTGGTTCAACGGCCCGAACATCTTCCCTTCGTGCAGCATCACCCCCAGCTCCGTGGCACGCGCCACCGGGCTGTAGTCCTGCCAGCGCACATCGGCTAGCACCTGTCCGGTGTACTGGTCCACATGCAGGGTGGCATCGTTACGCGGATCGTCGGCGAACACCGCAATGGTGAACACTCCTTCGGCACTGGTCGGCAGGGTGATGCTGTAGCCCGGCTCGACCTCGCGCAGATTGGCGATGTTCTCGACCTGCTGCAGGCTCACCTGGGGCGCGGCGGGGGCGTGATCCATCATGTGGTGCCCGGCATGCTCGGCATGGGCGCCGGACACCGGCATCGGGGTGTTCTCCATGGCCCACGGCACGGTCTGGCGGTGGGCTTCATTCAGTTCGCGTGCCTGCTTGTCGGACTTGGGCACATCATTCCACATGGCCGCCGGGAACCGGTTCCATAGGTCGGCATACTGCTTGCCCCATAGCCCGGTCCAGGTCATGCCGCTGATCAGCATCAACAGCAGCAGGGCTGAGCCCCAGAATCCTGTAACAGCATGCAGGTCGCGCCACAGCACCCGGCCGCGTGCGTTCAGGCGTGGCCACAGCACGCCCGCGCTGTTGCGCCCGCGTGGCCACCACAAATACAGGCCGGACACGACCAGGACGATGCCCCAGCCGGCCGCCAGCTCCACCAGCCGGTCACCGACCGTGCCGACCATCAGCTCGCCATGCAGGGCACGGGCAATGGCCTGCAGGTTTTGCTTGCCGTCCTGTTCGCCCAGCACCTTGCCGCTGTACGGATCGACGAACACGTTCAGCTCGCGCCCGCCGTCATGTACGACGAACTGTGCGCTGCGCTCGGCGCTCACCGAGGGCAGGTACTGCCCCACCTGACCCTGTGGATAAGCCTGGCGTACGTTGGCCAGCAACGTATCGGCGCCCTGTCGGTGATGGCCGGCCTCGACCACCATCAGCTCGCGGTACATCAGCGGGTCGAGCTGCGGCTTGAACAGGTAGATGATCCCGGTGATCGCCAGCAGGATCATGAACGGCGCCACGAACAGCCCGGCATAGAAATGCCAGCGCCACGCAAGGTTGTAGAAGGAAACGTTTGGTTTGCTCATGGGAGCCTCCCGTAGACCTCAAGTGGGCGCGGTCAGGTCCCGCGCCCGTTTGTTGTTGTCAGAAGCTGAAGTCGACCTTGGTCCAGAAGGTCCTGCCTGGCTCGTTCACCGGGTCCGTGGCGTTGGCCGGGTAGCCGAACCCGGCGTTCCCGGCCAGGTTCAGGTGCTCGGCGTAGGCCTTGTCGAACAGGTTGTCGACGCCCGCGCTGAGCTTGAGGTTGTTGTTGATCTTGTAGGCGCCGTTGAGCGAGAACACGCCGAAGCCTGAGCTGGTGTCGTAGTCCTTGCCGACCACATTGCCCTGGTTCTGGGCGATGCGGTTCTGCTCGGCCACCAGGCGCCACAGGGCGCCGACGCTCCAGGTGTCGCGGCTGTAGGTCAGCCCCAGGCGGCTTTCCAGCGGTGGCATCTGTGGCAGGGCCTTGCCGTCGCTGCTGTTCTTGCCCCAGGCGTAGGCCAGGGTGGCGTCGGCCTTCCAGTTTTCGGTCAGTTTGTAGGCTGCGCCCAGTTCGCCGCCCATGATGCGGGCGTCGATGTTCTGTGCCTGGGAGGTGAGCGAACCCATCATGTTGCGCTGGTAGTCGAACAGGATGTAGTCGCGGACCTGCCCGACATAACCCGAAGCCCAGGCTTCCAGGCGCTCGTCGCGGTACTGGATGCCGAAGTCGAGTTGGGTGGTCTTCTCCGGCTTGATACCGTCGAAGGCGTTGACCGAGCCGGCCGGGGCGCGCTTGGGCGAGAACAGCTCCCAGTAGTCGGGGAAGCGCTGGGTATGACCGAGGCCGATGTAGGTGGTGGCCGGAATCGCCGCCAGGTCGTGCTCGTAGCGCACGAAGCCGCTGGGCAGGGTGTCGGCGCGGGTGTCGCCTTCGGTGGCGCTGCCCTTGCGGAAGTCGCGGGCCGAGGCGCGGTCCAGGCGGGCGCCGGTGACCAGGCGATCTTCACCGGTCGCATACCAGGTGAACTCGCCGAAGGCGCCGTAGTTGTGGAAGTCGGCATCCTTGGTCCAGGGCTTGCCCTTGTGCGCGTTGACGCCCATGCCGCCGCGTTGGCGGTGTTCGTTGGTCTGCGCGTCGATGCCGCTGATCAACTGCACGTCGGCCCAGCGCCAGGTGGCCTTGATCCGCGCGCCCATCGTGCGGCGGTCGACGTTGCTGACCATGGGCATCCCCATCATGCCGGCGCCCGACGGGGTGCGTAGGGTGTAGTTGTCCATCACGTGGTCGGCGTAGTTGTAGTAGACCTGCGCCTCGACCTTGTCGAGCACCTCGCCGAGGTTGGACTTCTCGAAGCGCAGCCCCAGGCTTTCGCGCTTGAACTGCGAGCCGTCCATGCCCCGCCCGGCGGAGCGGGCCTCGCCGTCGCCCTTGCCGGCGGTCAGCTCGAGCAGGGTGTCAGCGTCCGGGGTCCAGCCGAGGCTGACGTCGCCGTTCCACTTGTCCCAGCGCGAAGGCACGGTGTCGCCGTTGCCGTCCTCGAAGTCGTCCGAGTGCGACTGGTTGCCGATGAAGCGCACGTAGCCGAGCTGGTTGCCGGCCGCGGCGTCGAGCACCTTGTCGAAGCGGCCGTTGGAGCCGGCCAGCACGCTGCCGTTGACCCGGCTGCCGAGCTCGCCGAATTTCTCTGGGTCACGTTCGAAGAGAATGGTGCCGGCGGAGCCGCCGGGGCCCCAGATCACACTTTGTGGGCCTTTGATCACGGTGAGGCGGTCGTAGGTTTCCGGCGAGATGTACGAGGTCGGAGCGTCCATGCGACCGGGGCAGGCGCCGAGCATCATGCCGCCGTTGGTGAGGATGTTCAGGCGTGAGCCGAACATGCCGCGCAGCACGGGGTCACCGTTGGTGCCGCCGGCGCGGATCACCGAGAAGCCGGGGATGGTCTTGAGGTAGTCACCGCCGTCGCTGGCCGGCACGGGCTGGCGCGGATCTTTAGGGTTGGTGACCACGGTCAGCGGTGAGCTCGGAGCGATGGCGGTGATCACCGTCGGGCTCAGCTCGGCCGGGTCGTGCACATGGCCTTCGTGGCCGGTTTCGGCGGCAAAGGCCAGTGGCGCGAGCAGCGAGCCGCAGAGCACGGTGATGGTGCCACGCAGGGAAAGGGCAAAAACAGGGGTGCAGCCGGACATAATGATTCCAGTCGATCAGTCGTGAGTCAGCGCGAAGCCTCCTGGCTTCGGGCGTTTAGCGTGTTGTGTTCAAGCGACGATCGAATGGGGCGGCGCGCGGCTGCGGGCGCCGGGGAATACAGCCTGCCGGGCATGGCCCTGGCGCGTGGCGATGGTGAGGTGGGTGGGTGGGGGGGCGCAGCCTGCGCTGAGCGGGCTGAGGGTCTGGGGCAGGGCGGGGCAGTTGAACAGCAGGCTGCAGTAGCCGCACTTCTCCCACATGACATGCAGCTGGCCATCGTTGCCGTGGCCGTGGTGCTCGTCGTGACCGTGCGCCATGGGCATGCTCATCGACATGTCCATGGGCATGGACATGCCGGCGTGGTGCTCCATCGGCATCGACTGGGAAACCAGCGGGCCGATGAAGATCATCCACATGGCGAACAGGCTCAGCCAGCCGCCACCGACGCGCCTGCGATCAGGGCGGGTAGTGCGGGCGGAGCTGTAGCGCGGCAGGCTCATGGCGAGCGCCAGTCAGCTATCGGATCAGTGCGTGTGCTCGTGCTGCGCCTGGTCGGCGGGCGGCTGCTTCTGCACGGCGACCTCGACGGTGATGTCACCGGCTTTCTCGAAGTGCAGGGTCAGCGGGAAGCGCTTGCCGTCGCTGAGCAGGCTGCGATCCTTGGGTTGCATGATCATCACGTGGTAGGCGCTGGGGGCGAACACCACATCCTTGCCGGCCGGGACCAACACGCTTGGCACATGTTGCATCTTCATGGCGCCGGCGGCGCTCATCACATGCTCATGCAACTGGGCGTCGTCGGTGATGGTGCTTTTCACCGAAAGCAGGCGGTCATCGGCCTTGCCGTTGTTGTGCACGACAAAGTAGGCCGCCACGTTGGGCGCGTTCGGCGGCAGCTCCAGCGACCAGGGGTGGGCGATGTGCAGATCGCCTTTGCTGTATTCGTGGGCGTTGGCATAGGCGCCGGGCAGCAGCAGGGCGGCCAGGACGAGGGCTTGCTTGAGCATGGGTGAGTCTCCAGTCTGTTCAGGTTCTGATGGACAGCGTAGTGAACTCAGGCCAGAGGAGAGGCACGGGGATTGAGCGCGGGCCACAGCTGGCGCGGCGTGGGTTGATAGTCGGCGAGGTGTTGTAGGTGGCTTGCCGGCTGCACGGGAGGGTTGTGCAACTGCGGCGGGTAGCCGGGCAGGGCCAGCAAGGGCGCGGCGCCCAGGCAGCACCAGCAGTTCATCATGCTGGCGCTGTCGTCGCTTTGCGTCCCCAGGTCGATCTTGGCCAGGGCCTGGACATCGACCTTGGCCTTGTTGGCCATGCTGGAACAGAAAGCCCCCCACAGCAGCTGTTCGGCCGGGCCCTTGGGCGCGGCAGAGGACAGCGGCATGGCCAGCAGGTTGAACAGCACTGCGAAGCAGGCTATCCAGGCGATGTGCCGACGTGGGGGCATGGAGAGATCCGGTCAGGAATCGTGATGGCTATTGTACGGCGGAGTATAGGTAAAAAAGCCGGGGTGCGGTGAAGTGCCGCACCTGGGGCTGCTGCGCAGCCCTTTCGCGGCACAAGGCCGCTCCTACAGGAATTCGCGCCCCCCTTGTAGGAGCGGCCTTGTGCCGCGAAAGGGGCGCAAAGCGCCCCCGGCGATATCAGGCTTTACCGCGGCCCATCAAACCGCGCACGGTCTCCTGCAGGTCCGCTGGCAGCACCACGACTTTCGAATTGTCGCTGCTCGCCAGATTCTCCATCGCCCCGATATACCGCTCACCCAGCAGGTACATGGCCGGCACGGTCTCGCTGCCCACCGCTTCCTTGACCAGGGTGATCGCCCGCGCCGATGCCTCGGCCAGGTTGACCTGGGCCTCGGCATCCAGCTTGGCCGCCTGCAGGCGCGCCTCGGCTTCCAGAATGGCGGCCTGCTTGTTGCCTTCGGCGCGGGTCACATCAGCTTTACGCTCACGCTCGGCGGCTGCCTGGCGTTCCATGGCGGTCTGCATGCTCGGCGAGGGCTTGATGTCCTGGATCTCCACCGAGCGCACGGTCACGCCCCAGTCTTCGGTCTGCTCGGACATCGCTTCGCGCAGGCGCGCCTTGATCTGCTCGCGGCTGGACAGCGCCTCGTCCAGGTCCATGGCGCCGACGATGGCGCGCAGCGAGGTCATGGTCAGGCTGGTGACGGCGAACGAGAAGTTCTGCACGCCGTACGAGGCCTTCTGCGGGTCGACCACCTTGGCGAAGCACAGGGCGTTGGCGACGATCACCGCGTTGTCCTTGGTGATGATCTCCTGCTGTTGCACGTCGAGGATGATGTCCTTGGTCGGCAGGCGGTAGGCGACCACGTCCATGTACGGAATGACGATGTTCAGGCCCGGCTTGAGGGTGCTGTGGTAGCGGCCCAGGCGCTCGACGATCCATTCCTCGCCCTGGGGCACGATGCGCACCCCCTTGAACACGGTGATAAGAACGAATGCGGCGAGGGTGCCGACGACGATGAGGCTGGTCATGCTTGCGAACTTCCTTTTAGTGCGGATTCAGGCCCGGGTGACCCGGGCGGTGTTGCCTTCGATGGCGGCCAGGCGCACGCGCTCGCCGGCGGGAATTTCATTGTCCGAGACGCAAGTCCATTCCTCGTTGCCGAGGATCGGTTTCTGAAAGCGTACCCGGCCTTTCTGGAACTGCGACACGTTGGCGGTCAGCAGGCCGACCTCGCCGATCACGCTGTCGGCGGTCCAGCGCACGTCCGGCTTCTTGCGGCGGAACACCTTGAACCAGAGCACGGTGGTGATCGATGAGAACACCACCCACAGCAGGCCCTGCATATCGAGTTGCAGGCTGGGGGCGAGCAGCGAGACGAGCGACACCAGCACGGCACCGACGCCGAACCAGAGGATGAAGAAGGTGGGGAGCACCAGTTCCAGCAGGATCAGGGCCACGCCGAAGACGAGCCAGATCCACCATTGCATTTCCATATGGGTGGAGCCTTCCAGAAGGGGAGAGGTGATTCTACGGCAGGATCAAGGCACAGGGCCATCTCGTGACCGTCAGCGTGGGTGTGACACCCAGTCTTCCACACGCAACCCCGGAACACGCTGGAACTCGCGCAGGTTGTTGGTCACCAGCGTGAGGCCACGAGCGCGGGCGTGGCCGGCAATCATTCTGTCATAGGGGCCGATGGGCGTGCCGGCCTTGGCCAGTTCCGCACGTAGCTGCGCGGTGTGAGCTGCGCCCTGAATGTCGTAGTCAAGCACATCGAGCCGTGCGGCGAACCCCTCGACAATGGCCAGGTTACGTTCCGGCGCGGCGGATTTTTCCGCACCGTAGATCAACTCCATCAGGGTTACCGTGCTGATGGCCAGTTGGCCGTGGTAGCGATTGAATGCCTCGCGCACTACCTGTGGCTTGTTCTTGATGGTGAAAATGCAGATGTTGGTATCGAGCATGTACCTGAGCATCAGAATCCTTCGCGCTCCTGGTCGGCTGGCTGTTCCCTGCTTGCCATGAAGTCCGCACTCACATCGTCACCCTCGAACCAGCTGTCCCAGCTTTCGCCGGCAGGCGAAATGATACGGGAACGGCCCACCGCGACGATGTCCACGCGGGTGACGTCTTCTGGAAGGGCGAGGGCTTTGGGCATACGGATAGCCTGGCTGCGGTTGCTTTTGAAGACTGCACCTTGCTCCATGATGGGCCTCCTTGAAAGCGCAAATGTATGTCCGGAGTTTAATTCCGGGAATGGATATGTCAATGGGATATACGTAGCGAGGTCAGGCCTTGGACAGGCCGAGCGCCTCCAGCAGTAACCCTGCATCTTGAAACGCCCGATCCGCCTCCGGCAGCACCGGCCGCTTGAGCACCAGTACTGGAATCCCGCGCTCCCGCGCCACTTCCAGCTTCGGCTCGGTGGCCGTGCTGCCGCTGTTCTTGCTGACCAGCACATCGATCCGCCGACGTTCGAACAGGGCACGTTCGTCGTCGATGAGGAACGGCCCGCGAGCACCGATCACCTCGCAGCGTTCATTGGCGGGACACGCCTCGAGCGCGCGCAGGGTCCAGAACTGGTGTGGTGGAATTTCGTCCAGATGTTGCAAGGGTTCACGACCCAGCGTGAACAAGGGGCGCTCGAACGGGGTCAGCGCCTCGATCAGCCCGGCCCAGTCCTTGACTTCGCGCCAGTCGTCCCCAGCCTGCGCCTGCCACGCCGGGCGGCGCAGGGCCCAGCAGGGAATGCCGGCGCTGCGCGCTGCGAGGGCGGCGTTGCGGCTGATCTGCGCGGCGTAGGGGTGGGTGGCGTCGATCAGCAGGTCGATGCCTGTTTCGCGCAGGTAGTCGGCCAGGCCTTCGGCACCGCCATAACCACCGACCCGCACCTGGCACGTCAGGTCCTGTGGTACACGGCCGATACCGGCGAGGCTATAGACGTGCTGAGGACCCAGCTGGCGAGCAATGGCCAGGGCTTCGGTGACGCCGCCGAGCAGCAGGATGCGCCCCTTCATGCCACACCTGCCTTGCCGACGATGCCGCCCTGGCGGTCGATGGCGAACACTTCCACCTGCACCTGGGCCGGCACCACGCTACGGGCGAAGACCAGGGCGTGGCGGCACACCTCGTCACCGAGGGCGATGCCGGCAGCATGAGCAAGTGCGAGGGCCTGCTGGCTGGTATTGGCGGTGATGATCGCCTGTTGCAGCGCGGTGTCCGCGCCAATCGCCGCCGCCCAGCCCGCGAGCTGTGGCAGGTCGATGCTGGAGTGGCGGCTGTGCAGGTCCATGTGCCCGGCCGCCAGCTTGCTGATCTTGCCGAAGCCGCCGCATAGCGTGAGGCGCGGCACGGGTACCTTGCGCAGGTGCTTGAGCACGGCGCCGACGAAGTCGCCCATCTCGATCAGGGCGATCTCCGGCAGGTTGTAGACACGGCGCATGGTGTCTTCGCTGGCGTTGCCGGTGCAGGCGGCGATGTGGGTGTAGCCGTTGGTGTGGGCGACGTCGATGCCCTGGTGGATCGAGGCGATGTAGGCCGAGCAGGAGAACGGCCGGACGATGCCGCTGGTGCCCAGGATCGACAGCCCGCCGAGGATGCCCAGGCGCGGGTTCATGGTCTTCAGGGCCAACTGCTCGCCGCCCTGGACATTGACCGTCACTTCGAAACCGCCGTGGTAGCCGCAATCGCCGGCCAGTTGCAGCAGATGGTCGCTGATCATCTTGCGCGGCACCGGGTTGATGGCCGGTTCACCGACTGCCAGCACCAGCCCCGGGCGGGTCACGGTGCCAACGCCCGCGCCTGCGACGAAGCGAACGCCGGGCTCGGCGAGCAGGCGCACCTGGCTGTAGAGCAGGGCGCCGTGGGTGACATCGGGATCGTCGCCGGCATCCTTCAAGGTACCGGCCTCGGCCATGTCACCCTTGAGGTGGCAGAACTCCAGGCGCATCTGCACCACCTTGCCCTTGGGCAGGGTGATCTCCACCGCGTCGTGCCGTTGCCCGGTCAGCAGCAGGCGCGCCGCCGCCAGGCTGGTGGCGGTGGCGCAGCTGCCGGTGGTCAGGCCGCTGCGCAGCGGCGCGGGCTGTTCGCGGGTTTCTTCACGCATCGAGGGGCTTCACCACGTCGAGCAGGGTGATCGGCAGGGCCTGGCGCCAGGTGTCGAAACTGCCCAGAGGCTGGGTGTGGGCGATGTGGATGCGAGTCAGCTCGCCGCCATGCTGGTCGCGGAACTGCGCCAGGGCGACCTCGCTTTGCAGGGTGACGGCGTTGGCAACCAGGCGCCCGCCCGGCAGCAGGCGCTCCCAGCACAGGTCGAGCATGCCTTTGCGGGTGACGCCGCCGCCGATGAAGATCGCGTCCGGACGCTCCAGCCCGGCCAACGCTTCGGGGGCCTTGCCGCGAATCAGTTGCAGGCCGGGCACGCCGAGGGTGTCGCGGTTGTATTCGATAAAGCCCTGTCGGCCCTCGTCGGCCTCGATCGCAAGGGTACGGCAGCTGGGGTGGGCGCGCATCCATTCGATGCCGATCGAGCCGCAGCCAGCACCTACGTCCCACAGCAGCTCACCGGGTTGTGGTGCCAGGCGAGCCAGGGTGATCGCTCGCACGTCGCGCTTGGTCAGCTGGCCGTCGTGACGGAAGGCGCTGTCGGGCAGGCCGGCCACACGCGGCAGGCGTGGGGTGTCGGGCGAGGCCTGGCATTCGATGGCGACCAGGTTGAGCGTGGCGATGTCGGTGTGCGGCCAGTCGTCGGCGGTGCCGCTCAGCATTCGCTCCTGGGGGCCGCCGAGGTGTTCGAACACCTGGAGACGGCTGGGGCCGAAGCCTCGTTCGCACAGCTGCGAGGCAATGGCCGCCGGGCTGCACTCGTCGTTGCTCAGCACCAGCAGGCGCACGCCGCTGTGCAGATGGGCATTGAGCGCGGCCAGTGGGCGGGCAACCACCGAGACCACCTGTACATCCTGCAACGGCCAGCCCAGGCGGGCGGCGGCCAGGGCGCAGGAGGAGGGCATCGACAGCACCTGCAATTCCTCGGCGGGCAGCTGGCGCGCCAGGCTGGCGCCGACGCCGTAGAACATCGGGTCGCCGCTGGCCAGTACGCATACGGGCTCGCCGCGCAAGGCCATGACCGGGGCCAGGGAGAAGGGGCTGGGCCAGTGCAATTGCTCGGCGGTCACGCAGCGGGGCAGCAGTGCCAGCTGGCGTGGGGCCCCGATGATTCGCGTGGCCGATAGCAGGGCACGCCGGGCCTGCTTGCCCAGGCCGCTGAAACCGTCTTCGCCGATGCCTATTACTGTCAGCCAGGGGGCCATTGGGTCCTCTTCGATACCGCATGGGGGCACTACGTGCCCCTTTCGCGGCGCAAGGCCGCTCCTACAGGTGCAGCGCAAACCCTGTAGGAGCGGCCTTGTGCCGCGAAAGGGCTGCACAGCAGCCCCGAAATTGAACGTTCGACCACCGGCTTTTCATGCCGCCGGACAAAGCAGGCATAATACCGCGCCTTCTACACTGAAGCGCACTTTCACGATTGCCGGATGCCCCCTTGACGCAGCCCCCACCCTCCGAAGTTTCGACCCGTCCCTCGGCCTGCCCGGGGTTGTGGCGCATCGTTGCCGCGCGCGACGGTGGCATCTGCCGGATCAAGCTGCCGGGCGGCCTGCTGCTGGCCGACCAGGCCGATGCCGTGGCCGACGCCGCCGAGCGCTTCGCCGGCGGGGTGATCGAGGCGACCAACCGGGCCAACCTGCAGATCCGTGGCATTGGCCAGGATCACGGCGGCCTGGTCGAGCATCTGCTGGCCGCAGGGCTCGGCCCGCGTGACGCGGCGGGCGATGATGTGCGCAACCTCATGCTCAGCCCACTGGCCGGACTCGATCCGACCATGCTGTTCGACACCCGACCATTGGCCGGGCAGATCCTCGACCTGCTGGAAAGCACACCCCGGTTCCACAAGCTCTCGGCCAAGTTCGCCGTGCAGCTCGATGGCGGCGAAGCGCTGGCGATGCTCGACCACGCCCACGACCTGTGGTTGTCCGCCATGCCGCACGAAGGACGCATCTGGTTGCGGTTCGGCCTCGCGAGCAGCCTGTCGAATGGCCAGGCGCTGGGTGCGGTACCGATGGAGCAGGGGCCGGCGCTGGTGCGCGCGGTGCTGGAGCGCTTCCTCGACCTGGCGACGCCCGAGCAGTCGCGCATGCGTCAATTGCTGCAGGTGTGCCCGGTTGAGCACTTCCTCGAAGGGCTGGCGATCCAGATCGACACCCCGTCGATGCCCTGGCAGCGCCCGGCGACGACAAGCCCGTGGCTGGGCGTGCTGCCCCAGCGCCAGGGTGTGGCCCTGGGCGTCGCGCCACCCCTCGGGCGGCTGACGCCCGTAATGCTCCGTAGTGCCGCGCGCATCGCCCGGCAATGGGGCGATGGCAGCTTGCGCCTGACGCCTTGGCAGAGCCTGGTGCTGACCTCCCTCGAACCGACCGCGCTGGAAAACGCCCGTGTGCAACTGGCGGCATCCGGCATGCTCTGCCACAACGAACATCCACTGGCGCGGGTCGTCGCCTGCACCGGCTCCAGCGGTTGCGCCAAGGCCCAGGCCGACACCAAGGCTGACGCCATCGCCCTGGCCGCCCTGCTGCACCATGGCGCCCCGGGCTGCGTGCACCTGTCCGCCTGCCCACGTTCCTGCGCCATGGCCCACGTCGCCCCGGCGACCCTGCTGGCCCGCGCCCCGGGCCGCTATGACCTTTACTTGCGCGATGCGCGCCTGCCGGGCTTCGGCAGGTTGCGCGCCGCCAACCTTACCCCAGAAGAAGCAGGCGCCATGCTCGACCTGCCGACGGAGCACCTTGATGATTGACTACATCCGCGATGGTCAGGAGATCTATCGCAATTCCTTCCGGATCATCCGCGAGGAGGCCCGGCTCGAACGGATCCCCGCCGATCTCGAAAAACTCGCCGTGCGCGTGATCCATGCCTGCGGCATGGTCGAGGCCATCGATGGCCTGCAGTTCTCCGATGGCGCCGGTAGCGCCGGTCGCGAAGCCCTGGCCAAGGGCGCGCCGATCCTCTGCGACGCGCACATGGTTGCCGAAGGCATCACCCGCGCCCGCCTGCCGGCCAACAACCCGGTGATCTGCACCCTGCGCGACCCGAGCGTGCCGGACCTGGCCAAGGCCGAGGGCAATACCCGTTCGGCGGTGGCCCTGGAGCTGTGGCGCCCGCACCTGGAGGGCAGCGTGGTGGTGATCGGCAACGCGCCGACCGCGTTGTTCTATCTGCTGGAAATGCTCGATGCCGGCGCACCGAAACCGGCGCTGATCCTCGGCTTCCCGGTCGGCTTCGTCGGCGCCGCCGAGTCCAAGGCGATGCTCGCCGCCGACAGCCGTGGCGTGCCGTTCGTGATCATGCAGGGCCGCCTGGGCGGCAGCGCGATGGCCGCCGCCGCGGTCAACGCCCTGGCCACGGAGGTGGAATGATGCACGCACGCGGACGACTGCTGGGCCTGGGCGTGGGCCCGGGCGATCCCGAGCTGATCACGGTCAAGGCCCTGCGCCTGCTGCGCGAGGCACCGGTGGTGGCGTACTTCGTGGCCAAGGGCAAGCGCGGCAATGCCTTCGGTATCATCGAAGCGCACCTGCAAGCCGAACAGACCCTGCTGCCGCTGGTGTACCCGGTGACCACCGAGGCGCTGCCCGCGCCGCTCTCCTACGAGCAGGTGATCAGCGACTTCTACGACGAAGCCAGCCTGCAGGTTGCCGCGCACCTGGACGCCGGCCGCGACGTGGCGGTGATCTGCGAAGGGGACCCGTTCTTCTACGGCTCCTACATGTACCTGCACGATCGCCTGGCCTCGCGCTACGAGGCGCAGGTGATTCCGGGCGTCTGCTCGATGCTCGGTGGCGCCTCGGTGCTCGGTGCACCGTTGGTGTACCGCAACCAGACCCTTACCGTGCTCTCCGGTGTGCTGCCCCATGAAGAGCTCAAACAGCGACTGGCTGCTGCCGACGCGGCAGTGATCATGAAGCTGGGGCGCAACTTCCCCAAGGTGCGCCAGGTGCTCGGCGAGCTGGGCCTGGATAGCCGTGCGCTGTACGTGGAGCGGGCCACCATGGCCAACCAGAAGATCGTCGCGCTGGACGAGGTCGACCCGCAGTCCTCGCCGTACTTCTCGCTGATCATCGTGCCGGGTGAGAAATGGCAGGGATGATCAAGGCACCGGCAATCGTCATTCTCGGCCCCGGCAGCCTGGCTACCGCGCAGCGTATCCAGCAATGCTATCCACAGGCCGTGATCCATGGCCTGCAAGGGCGCGTGGAGGGTGTCGACCGTTACTACGCAGTCTTCGGCGACACCCTGCGTGAGCTGTATCAGCAAGACACGCCGATCATCGCCTTGTGCGCGGCGGGTATCGTCATTCGCACCCTGGCGCCGCTGTTGAGCGAAAAAGGCGTCGAACCACCGGTACTGGCGGTGGCCGAGGACGGCAGCGCCGTGGTTCCGCTGCTCGGTGGCCTGGGCGGAGTCAACGTCATGGCCCGAGAGATCGGTGAAGCGTTGGGTGTCAGCGCGGCGATCACCACCAGTGGCGAGCTGCGCTTCGGCACCTGCCTGCTGAATCCGCCCGAGGGTTACGCACTGGCGGACCTGGAACAGGGCAAGCGCTTCGTCTGCGACCTGCTGGCGGGCGAGGCGGTGCGTGTCGAAGGCGACGCGCCGTGGCTTGAGCACGCGCAGTTGCCCGCCAGCGAAGATGCCCAACGCACTATCCACGTGGGCAGCGCACTGCGTCCGGCCAGTCGTGACGAACTGCTGATCCACGCGCGTTGCGTGGTGGTGGCGGTCACAGCCGGTAGCGCTGACCTGGTGCAACAGGTGCGCGAGGAGCTGCTGCGAGCGAACATTGCCGAGCCTGCGCTGGCCTGCCTGCTGGCGAGCGAAACCGAGATGGCGGAGTCGGCCCTGCACGAAGCTGCACAGGCCTTGAATGTCGCCCTGCGCTTCGCCCCGGCCGCCGAGAGCCTGGAGCGGATGCTGGCTGATGCATTGCCGCACGCGCGCGTAGGTTCGTCCGTGGGGCTCGCCCACGCCGTTGCCGCGGCACCGGTCGACATCGCCCGCGTTGGCCGTCGCCGTGGTCGCCTGGCGGTGATCGGCCTGGGCCCTGGTGCCGCCGAACTGATGGTACCGGCGGTCAAGGCGGAGCTGGCGCGGGCGCAGGATGTGCTCGGCTACGAAACCTACGTGCGCATGGCCGGCCCGTTCCGCGACGATCAGGTACTGCACTGCACCGACAACCGCGAAGAGATGCAGCGCGCTCGTCATGCTTTCGAGCTGGCGGCCCAGGGGCGTTCGGTGGTGGTGGTGTCGTCGGGTGATCCGGGCGTGTTCGCCATGGCCGCCGCAGTGCTCGAGGCGTTGCACGAGTCCAGCGACCCGGCCTGGCAGCGCGTCGAGTTGCAGATCCTGCCCGGCGTCTCGGCCTCGCTGGCCACCGCCGCGCAAGCGGGGGCGCCGCTGGGGCATGATTTCTGCGTGATGTCGCTGTCGGACAACCTCAAGCCCTGGTCGATCATCGAGAAACGCCTCGACCTGGCGGCCCAGGCGGATCTGGTGCTGGCGTTCTACAACCCGATCTCCAAGGCCCGGCCTCATCAGCTGGGTGCGGCGCTGGAGGTGGTACGCCGTCATCGTGACGCAGGCACGCCGGTGGTGCTGGGCCGTGATATCGGCCGGCCGGGCCAGACCCTGCGGGTAGTGACCCTGGGCGAGCTGCTGCCGGAGATGGTCGACATGCGTACCATGGTGCTGGTCGGCTCCTCGACCACCTGCACCTTCCCCCGTGCCGATGGCGGCCAGTGGGTGTACACGCCGCGCTGGTATCCCGCCAAGCCCTGAGTGCAGCCGGGGTCAGGGCAGCAGGTAGCCCTTGATCCCGGTGAAGATGATCTGCGCCGCCAGGGCACAGACGAACAGCCCCATCAGGCGGCTGACGATCTGCAGGCCCTGGTCGCCGAGCAGCCGCTCGATACGGTGCGAGAGGTACAGCACCAGGCCGACGGTGAAGCTGGCCAGGGCGATGCTGACGATGGCCAGCAGCTTGTCGTCCCAGTGCGGCTGGCCCACCCCCATCACCAGCAGCGCACCGATGGTGCCCGGGCCGACTGTCAGCGGAATGGTCAGCGGCACGATGGTCACGTCCTGCTGCACGTTGTCGGTCTGCACCGCCGACTTGCCCTGGGCCATGCCCAGCGCCGAGATGAACAGCACCGAGCCCGCGCCGATGCGGAAGGCGTCGGCGGTGATGCCGAACACGCCGAAGATCACCCGTCCGAACAGATAGAGCAGCACGCTGGCCACCAGCGTGGCGATCGCCACGCGCCAGGCCAGTTGCTTGCGTTCCTTGCTGGAGTGGCCGCGGGTCAGGCCGATGAAACACGACAGCACGAAGAACGGGCTGTAGAGCACGAGCATTTTCAGGTAGACGCTGAACAACTCATGGAGCATGGGGGCGGGTCCGCGGCGGTGAAATGTCACTGTATAGCACGGATCCTGTAGGAGCGGCCTTGCGCCGCGAAAGGGCTGCAGCGCGGCCCCGGGATCTCAGCTAAAGCAGAAATGGCCGGGGGCTGCTGTGCAGCCCATTCCGGCCGGTCCGACGCCTCGGCAAGGCCGCTCCTACACCAATAGCATTTCAGTCGAGGGGGGCAGTAACTACCTGACGCTGCCCCGCCCAGAACTGGATCAGTTCGCGCAATTGCGACAGCTCCACGGGCTTGGCCATATGGCCATCCATGCCGGCCAGCCGTGCGCGCTCCTTGTGCTCGTTGAGAATGTGCGCGGTCAGCGCCACCACCGGGGTGCGCGGCCGCTGGTTGGCGGACTCCCAGGCGCGCAGCTGCTGGGTGGCGGAGAAGCCGTCGAGCACCGGCATCTCGCAGTCCATCAGCACCAGGTCGTAGTGCTTGGTCTTCATCGCTTGCAGGGCTTCTTCGCCGTTGCTGGCAGTATCCGGCTCGAGATTGAGCTTGCCGAGCATGCCGCGGATGACCTTGGTCGAAATACTGTTGTCCTCGGCCACCAGGATGCGGAAGTCGCCGGGCAGGTCCAGCGGCACCGGAGTGCCGACCGGCAGCGGCGGCGCGGCCTGGTCGCGGCCGCGCAGGGCGAGCTCCTCGGCGAGGGTAGTCTTGAGCGTGTAGCCGGCCACCGGCTTGGCGAGGATGCGCTTGACCCCGGCGTTGCGGGCGATGATCTTGCTCGGCGCATTGCTGATACCGGTGAGCATCACCACCAGGATGTCGTGGTTCAGGCTCGGATCTTCCTTGATCTTGGCCGCCAGTTGCATGCCGGTCATGCCGGGCATGTTCTGGTCCAGCAGCACCGCGTCAAAGTAGTCGCGCAGGTGCGCCTTGGTACGCAGCAGCGCCAGCGCTTCCTTGCCCGACGGCACCGCGCTGACGTTCATGCCCCAGGCGCTGCATTGCTGCACCAGCACCTTGCGGCAGGTGTCGTTGTCGTCGACCACCAGCACCCGCGCATCGCGCAACGGGCCGTCGAGGTCGGTGGCCGGCTGCTCCAGGCGCTGCGGATCCAGCGGCAGGGTCAGCCACAGGGTGTTGCCCATGCTGGTGCTGGTCTTGATGCCGAACTCGCCTTGCATCAGGCCGATCAGCTGCTTGGCGATCACCAGGCCCAGGTGGCCGCCGAGCTTGTTGCTGGAGAGGAAGTGGCGGCTGTGCAGTTCGGCCTGCAGCAGGGCGTCGCGCTCGGCGGGCGGCATCGGCTCGCCGCTGTCCTGCACGGCGATGCGCAGGCGCGGGCTGTCGCCGCGCTGGTCGAGGGCCACCACCAGCAGGATCTCGCCCTGGGTAGTGTTCTTCAGGGCATTGTCCAGCAGGCTCGACAGGGCCTGGCGCAGGCGCGTCGGGTCGCCGCTGACGACCCTGGGCACCTGGGGCTGGGTGAAGCTGATCAGCTCGATGTTCTGCTGCTCGGCCTTGGCCCGGAAGATGTTCAGGCAGTCCTCGATCAGGGCGTTGAGGTCGAACTGCACGTCGTCCAGTTCAATCTGTCGCGATTCGAGCTTGGAGATGTCGAGGATCTCGTTGATCAGGGTGAGCAGTTCGTTGCCGGCGCTGTGGATGGTCTGCACGTAGTCGCGCTGCTTGACCGACAGCGGCGTGCCCAGCAGCAGCTCGGTCATGCCCAGCACGCCGTTCATGGGGGTGCGGATCTCGTGGCTGATCTTGGCCAGGAACTCGGCCTTGGCGTTGATCTCGGCGTCGCTGGCGGCCAGGGCGCGGCTGGCGCGGAAGCGCTCTTCGCTGATCCGGCGCAGGCGCTCGCTGACCGCGAGGTTGAGCAACAGGCCGCTGACCACGGTCAACGCCATGAGGATGCACAGCAGCCAGGGCATGGGGGTGCGGGTCAGGCCCAGCAGGGCCGGCAGCAGTACCAGGCCGCCGAGGTTGAACACCAGCATCGCCACGCTGAACAGCCGCGCCGGGCCGTAGCCCTTGTACCAGTGATAGCTGCTGACCAGCAGCATGCTCACGCTGCCCAGGGCGAGCAGGGCGTAGGTCATCAGGTTCAGCGGCAGCGTGTCGACGAACAGCAGCACCAGGCCGCTGACCGCGGCCACTACCATTTCCATCTGCATCAGGCGGTTGAGCCGCGCCGAACTGCAGGGAGAGAAGAAATGCAGGGTGAAGTACAGCCCGGCCAGGCCCGCCAGCACCAAGGTCAGGTAGGCCGCCGGGGTCTGTGCGCTGTGCCACAGCTGCCCCCACGGGCCAGTGAGATTGAGCAGGATCAGCGCGCTGAGCAGCATCAGGCCGTGGTACAGCGCCAGGACCAGCGTGGTGCTGGAGCGAGAATAGGCGAAGCGGATCAGGTTGTGCAGGATCAGCATCACCAGCCCGCCGAACAGCAGGCCGAACAGCAGCGACTGGCGCTGGTCGGCGGCGGCGTGGGCGGTGGACTCGACGCTGATGGCCGGGCGCAACTGGTGTTCGGAGACCAGCCGCAGGTAGATGTCCAGTGGCTGGCTGCTGTGTGGCAGCGGCAGCACATGGTCCCGGCCGCGCTGGGTCGGGCTCAGGCCATCGCCCTGGCGGCCATGGTGCAGCTGGCGCAGCAGTTTGCCGCCTTCGAGGGCGTAGAGGTCCAGGCGCGACAGGTCGGGGGCGAAGATACGGACCAGTTGCTCCTGGTCGTGCGGTTCCAGGCGGTAGTGCAGCCAGAGCGCCTGGTCGGGGAGGGCGGCATCCAGTTCGTCGAGGGCCAGGGGGCTGAACTGGTTGCGGTAACGTTCGGAGCGTACATCGGACAATTGCAGGTTGGCCTGTTCGTCGAGCAGCGCCGACCAGCCTGCGGCCTGTTCGGCATGTGCCGGGAGCAGGCAGAGCAGGGTCAGCAGGCTGACGATCAGGGCTATGGCAATCCGAAGCCGACGCACGACGAAATCCCTTCTTAGCTAATGTGCCGGATAACAACTATGCGCGGCGCGCCAAGGCGAAGGCAAGGCCCCGGCGGGGCCTTGACGACGAGCCGAAGGCCGCGCGCGCGGAGCGCCACGACCGTTCGGTGCATTTTTACTGCTGGTGCTCACCGCGCTCGCGGGCGATGGCCCGGTAGCCGATGTCGGTGCGGTAGAAGCTGGCGTCCCACTTGACCTGCTCGGCCAGGCGGTAGGCCTGCTGCTGGGCGGCCTCGACGGTGTCGCCCATGGCGGTGGCGCAGAGCACGCGGCCACCGGCGCTGACCACCTGGCCGTCCTTCAGCGCGGTACCGGCGTGGAACACCTTGCCTTCAAGCTTGGCGGCGGCATCCAGGCCGCTGATCACGGCGCCCTTGGCGTAGTCGCCCGGGTAGCCACCGGCGGCCAGCACCACGCCCAGGCTCGGACGCGGGTCCCACTGGGCCTCGACCTTGTCCAGGGCCTTGGCGAAGGCAGCCTCGATCAGCAGCACCAGGCTCGACTCCAGGCGCAGCATGACCGGCTGGGTCTCCGGGTCGCCGAAGCGGCAGTTGAACTCGATGACCTTGGGGTTGCCCGCCTTGTCGATCATCAGGCCGGCGTAGAGGAAGCCGGTGTAGACGTTGCCCTCCTCGGCCATGCCGCGCACGGTCGGCCAGATCACCTGGTCCATCACGCGCTGGTGCACGTCGGCGGTGACCACCGGGGCAGGCGAGTAGGCGCCCATGCCGCCGGTGTTCGGGCCGGTGTCCTGGTCGCCGACGCGCTTGTGGTCCTGGCTGGTGGCCATGGGCAGCACGTTGTGGCCGTCGACCATGACGATGAAGCTGGCTTCCTCGCCGTCGAGGAACTCTTCGATCACCACCCGCGAACCGGCTTCACCGAAGGCGTTGCCGGCGAGCATGTCGCGCACGGCGTCTTCGGCTTCCTGCAGGGTCATGGCGACGATCACGCCCTTGCCGGCGGCCAGGCCGTCGGCCTTGATCACGATCGGCGCGCCTTTCTCACGCAGGTAGGCCAGGGCCGGCTCGATCTCGGTGAAGTTCTGGTAGTCGGCGGTCGGGATCTTGTGACGGGCCAGGAAGTCCTTGGTGAAGGCCTTGGAGCCTTCCAGCTGGGCCGCGCCCTTGGTCGGACCGAAGCAGTCCAGGCCGCGGCTGCGGAACAGGTCGACCACGCCGATGACCAGCGGCGCTTCCGGGCCGACGATGGTCAGGTCGACGTTTTTCTCGGCGAAGTCGGCCAGTTGCTCCAGGGCGGTGACGTCAATGGCGACGTTTTCGCACTTGGCTTCGGTGGCGGTGCCGGCGTTGCCCGGGGCAACGAAGACTTTTTCGACGCGTGGGTCCTGGGCGACTTTCCAGGCCAGGGCGTGTTCACGACCGCCGCTGCCGATGATCAAAACTTTCATGTCAAAACCTCGAAATCTGTAGAGCGGCGATCCCGCTTCCTGTAGGAGCGGCCTTGTGCCGCGAAAGGGCCGCAGGGCGGCCCCTGGATTTCCGGGATATCCCTAAACCCTGTGGGCTGCTTTGCAGCCCTTTCGCGGCACAAGGCCGCTCCTACAAGGACCGGGATCGACCCGGCATCTGTTTAGTGGCGGAAGTGGCGCATACCGGTAAACACCATGGCGATACCGGCTTCATCAGCGGCAGCTATCACCTCGGCATCACGCATCGAGCCACCCGGCTGGATCACGGCGCTGATACCCACTTTAGCCGCATTGTCGATGCCGTCGCGGAACGGGAAGAACGCATCCGATGCCATCACCGCGCCCTGCACCTGCAGGCCGGCATGCTCGGCCTTGATGGCGGCGATGCGCGCGGAGTTGACGCGGCTCATCTGGCCGGCGCCGACGCCGATGGTCTGGCGGTTCTTGGCGTAGACGATGGCGTTGGACTTGACGAACTTGGCCACTTTCCAGGCGAACACCAGGTCGTGCACTTCCTGCTCGGTCGGCGCGCGCTGGGTGACGATCTTCAGGTCATCGGCAGTGATCATGCCGATATCGCGGCTCTGCACCAGCAGGCCACCGTTGACGCGCTTGAAGTCCCAACCGGCGGCGCGCTCGGCTGGCCATTCGCCGCACTCCAGCAGACGCACGTTCTGCTTGGCAGCCACGACTTCGCGGGCGGCCTGGGAGATTTTCGGGGCGATGATCACTTCGACGAACTGACGCTCGACGATGGCTTTGGCGGTTTCGCCGTCCAGCTCGCGGTTGAAGGCGATGATGCCGCCGAAGGCCGATTCGGTGTCGGTGGCGTAGGCCAGGTCGTAGGCCTTGCGAATACCGCCTTCGTCCTCAGGCACCACGGCCACGCCGCACGGGTTGGCGTGCTTGACGATGACGCAGGCCGGCTTGACGAAGCTCTTCACGCACTCCAGCGCGGCGTCGGTGTCGGCCACGTTGTTGAACGACAGCTCCTTGCCTTGCAGCTGGATGGCGGTGGAGATGCTGGCCTCGCCTTTCTTGGCCTCGACGTAGAACGCCGCGCTCTGGTGCGGGTTCTCGCCGTAGCGCATTTCCTGGGCCTTGACGAACTGGCTGTTGAAAGTGCGCGGGAACTCGCTGCGGTCTTCGGTCGACAGGGTCTGTTTGGCCTGGTCGATGGTGCCCATGTAGTTGGCGATCATGCCGTCGTAGGCGGCGGTGTGCTCGAAGGCCTTGAGCATCAGGTCGAAACGCTGGGCGTAGGTCAGGCCGCCGCCCTTGAGGCCCTCGACGATGCCGGCGTAGTCGCTGGCGTTGACCACGATGGCGACGTCCTTGTGGTTCTTCGCCGCAGAGCGGACCATGGTCGGGCCGCCGATGTCGATGTTCTCGATGGCGGTCGGCAGGTCGCAGCCCGGCTTGCTGATGGTGGCTTCGAACGGGTACAGGTTGACCGCGACCAGGTCGATCGGCTTGATGCCGTGCTCGTTCATGATGGCGTCGTCGGTGCCGCGACGGCCGAGGATGCCGCCGTGGATCTTCGGATGCAGGGTCTTGACCCGGCCGTCCATCATTTCGGCGAAGCCGGTGTAGTCGGCCACTTCCACCGCGTTCACGCCATTGTCCTTGAGCAGCTTGTAGGTGCCGCCGGTGGACAGGATCTCGACACCGAGCTGCTGCAGCTCACGGGCGAATTCGAGGATACCGGTCTTGTCGGAGACGCTGATCAGGGCGCGGCGGATCGGCAGGCGGGTAGTCTGGTCGGTCATTTCAGATTCCATAACGCGGTGGAGTCAGCAAAAAAGGCGCCTTTTTGCATGAGCGCCTTTTCTGGTTGGGGTTCTGGCCTTACAACAGATCGTACTGCTTGAGCTTCTTGCGCAGCGTGCCTCGGTTGAGCCCGAGCATCTCGCTGGCCTTGGTCTGGTTGCCCTTGACGTAGTTCATCACGCATTCGAGCAAGGGCGCCTCGACTTCCGAGAGCACCAGGTTGTACACGTCCGTGACGGTAGCGCCTTCCAGGTGGGCGAAGTAGTTGTGCAGCGCCTTCTCGACGCTGTCGCGCAGGGTCTGGCCCTCCTCGCTCGGCGTGTTCAGGTGCTGCTTGAGGTTGGCGTTGTCGCTCACGGGCGTTGTTCCACTCACTAATGTCTCGGTCATCATCGTCATGCGGCCACCCCTTGTTCGTCCTCTGTCCCAAGGCTCTGTCGACGTTCGGCGAAAAAGGCCTGAACGTTGGCGCACTGCGCTTGTGTGTCTTCCAAAGCGTTGAACCGGCTGCGGAACTCCTTGCCGCCGGGTCGGGTCGCCAGGTACCAGCCCACGTGCTTGCGGGCGATACGCACGCCCATCACATCGCCGTAGAAGGCGTGCAGCGCAGCCAGGTGCTCCAGCAGAATGCGTTCCACTTCATCCAGCGCCGGTGCGGGCAAATGCTCGCCCGTGCGCAGGAAATGCTCGATCTCGCGGAAAATCCACGGCCGCCCCTGGGCGGCACGGCCGATCAGCAGGCCGTCGGCACCGGTGGCGTGCAGCACCGCCCGGGCCTTTTCCGGCGAGGTGATGTCGCCGTTGGCAAATACCGGGATCGACACCGCCTGCTTGATCGCGGCGATGGTGTCGTACTCGGCGTCACCGGTGTACAGGTCGGCGCGTGTGCGGCCATGCACCGCCAGCGCCTGGATGCCGGCCTGTTCGGCGATCTTCGCCACATTCAGGCCGTTCTTGTTCGCCCGGTCCCAGCCGGTGCGAATCTTCAGCGTCACCGGGACGTCCACGGCGCCGACGACGGCGTGGAGGATCTCGGTGACCAAGGCTTCATCTCTCAATAAAGCAGAGCCTGCGGCCTTGTTGCAGACTTTTTTCGCCGGACAGCCCATGTTGATGTCGATGATCTGGGCGCCGGCTTCGACGTTGGCCCGGGCCGCCTCGGCCATCATCTGCGCGTCGCCGCCGGCGATCTGCACCGAGCGTGGCTCGGGATCGCCTTCGTGGATGCGGCGCAGGCTCGACTTGCGGCTGTTCCACAGGCGCATGTCGCTGGAGACCATTTCCGAGACCACCATGCCCGCCCCCAGGCGTTTGCACAGGGTGCGGAAAGGTTGGTCCGTGACGCCGGCCATGGGGGCCAGGATCAGGTTGTTCTGCAGTGTGTAAGGGCCGATGCGTACCGCCGACATAGGTGTTCCCTGTTGTGGGGCCGAATCATTGGAGTTCGAAAAAGGGATGGCATGATACCCGCTCTCGATGACCGGATAAAGATGAATCTGGATAAAATCTGAACAGTTGCGGCGTTATGACCGATGCCGCGAGTCTCGGAAATTCAACCGTTCAGTTGAACCTGGGGCCGCTTTGCGGCCCGTTCGCGACACCGGCAAGCCCGTAGGGCGGGCTTGCCGCTGGTCGTTTATTCCGGCGAGCGGAAGCTCAGGCTGTAGTTCACCGCCTTCGGCCCCGGGTCGAGGATGTCCAGGGCGATGTGGATCGGTGTCTGGCTGGGCATCTCGCCGCGGCCGGCCAGCTCGCCCGACAGGTACTCGCTGGGCTTGAAGCGGCGGCTGGCGATCAGCTGGCCGTTGAGGTCGGCGAAGCGCAGCTCCAGCAAGGGGAAAGGTTGGGCGAAGGGGGCGCGGTTGTAGATGATCGCGTCGACGATCAGCGCGCCCTTGAAGTCCGGGTGGCTGCGCACCACCAGGTTGCTGCTCTTGATCCGCGAGATGTCCACGCGGGTCGGCACCTGGCAGCCGAACACCGGGCACAGTTGCTGGAACCAGGGGCGGTACTGGTCCTGGCGGGCCATTTCATCGAAGTGGAACCAGACGTACTGAAATGCCAGCAGGGTGGCGGCCAGCAGGGTCAGGAAGCCCCACAGCAGGCGCTTGCCCCAGTTCGGCGCGGGCTTTTCCCAATCCAGCTGCAACGGATCGTCGACCACGTCGACCAGCGGCTCCTTGCGCGTGCGCTCGGGCTTGATCGCCAGGCTGGGTTCCAGGCGTTGCCCGGGCTGTTCGTTGGGTTCCTCGTCGCGGGCCGAAAGCGGCTCGCTGCGGACCTCGTCATCCAGCGCCGACAGGCCCTTTTCCGGAACTGGCTCGTCGTGGGCGGACAACCGTTCCAACGGCTCGTCGAGGTCGTCGGTCGCTGTCTGGTGGCGCACCGGCGGTTCGTCGTCCAGCTCGAGGTCGGCGCTGCCGAGGGTTGGTTCGGTGCGTTCGTCGGCTGCGGGCTCCAGGTCGAGCGGCTCCTGCTCGACCAGTACCGGCGCTTCCTCGCGCACCTGTGTGGGCGCCAGGTCATCATCGGTGGCCGTGCCAAACAGTTCGTCGCCGTGTCCATCGCCGACCTGCTCGTCGCGACGGGCCTGCAGCAGGCCCTTCGTCGCGCCGCGCCGGTCACCCGGGCTGCGCCGCTCGAGGCGCGCCAGTTCCTGGTCGAGGTCGAGGGCGTCCAGTTCTTCGGCCGTGACGCTCCAGTTGTCTTCGTCCGGTGCCGGGGTTTCGGCCACCGGCTCGGCTGCCGGGGCCACGGGTGCGACCGGCTGCGCCACGGCGGGCGGTGCCTCGGCGCTGCCTTCACCAGTGGTAGCGCGGTTCTGCTCCAGCAACTGTTTCGCCGCGTTGAACACCTGCAGGCAATGACCGCAGCGCACCACGCCACGGGCCACGCTCAACTGGTGATGGGTGACGCGAAAGCTGGTCTGGCAATGCGGGCACTGGGTGACGAAACTGTCGGTCATGCGGCTGTCCGGGGAACTGTGCAGGAAATGAGTCTAGGCGCGCTTAGCGGCGGCGACCACTGATACGTACCCAGCCGTCGCGCACGACGATCGGGTCCAGGTCGAAGTCGGCCGTATAGGCAGCGGCCACTTCCTCGCCTTGTTCGGCGAGGATGCCCGACAGCGCCAGCAGGCCACCGGGGCGCACCAGGCCGGACAGTTGCGGTGCCAGCGAGACCAGCGGGCCGGCCAGGATATTGGCGACCAGCACGTCGGCCTGCATGGCCGGCATCTGCTCGGGCAGGTACAGGTCGAACTTGTCGTCGGCGATGCCGTTGCGCTGGGCGTTGTCACGGGAGGCCTCGATAGCCTGCACGTCGATGTCGGTGCCTACCGCGTGGCGGGCGCCCAGCAGCAGCGCGGCGATGGCGAGGATGCCCGAGCCGCAGCCGAAGTCCAGCACCTGGGTGCCTTGCAGCTGTTGGCCGTCGAGCCACTCCAGGCACAGCGCGGTGGTCGGGTGGGTGCCGGTGCCGAACGCCAGGCCCGGGTCGAGCAGCAGGTTCACCGCGTCCTTTTCCGGGGCTTCGTGCCAGCTCGGCACAATCCACAGGCGCTGGCCGAAGCGCATGGGTTGGAAGTTGTCCATCCAGCTGCGTTCCCAGTCCTGGTCCTCGATCACTTCGGCGTGGTGCTCGGGCAACTCGGCGCCGGTCAGTAGGCGCAGGTGGGCGAATACCTGGTCGGGCTCGGCATCGGCCTCGAACAGCGCCAGCAGGTGCGTGTGCGACCACAGCGGGGTGGTGTTGAGGTCCGGTTCGAAGATCGGCTGGTCTTCGGCATCCATGAAGGTCACCGAGACGGCACCCACTTCGAGCAGGGCGTCTTCGTAGGTTTCGGCTTGTTCCGGGCTGATGGCCAGGCGTACTTGCAGCCAGGGCATGGCGGGCACCTTTGGTAAATCGACAGGGGCAGCCCGAGGCTGCGCGAAAAGGCCGCCAGTTTACTTGAGTGCGCAGGGTTTGTGCAGGACGTAGTTGTGCCGCTGGCTTTGCGCGGGGCTAGCCCGCTCCCACGGGAGAGAGCGGGGCTGCTCGGCGGTTCAGAGGCTGCGCGCGCGGGTGACCCGGTCGACCAGGTACACCAGGCCGTGATAGTCGATACCGCTGTGGCTCGACAGGCCGATTTCGCAGGTGCGGCTGGTGGAGATTCCTTCGCTGCAATACTGCACGGCGTCCTTCAGGGTGCGCAGGGAGTGGGCATTGAGCTCCGGCGTGGTGAAGCCCTTGTCGCCGGCGAAGCCGCAGCAATGGATGCCCTCGGGGATCACCACCTGCCGGCTGCAGCGGCGCGCCAGGTCGATCAGCGCCTGGCTTTCGCCCAGGTGCTGGGTGCTGCAGGTCACGTGCACCGCCACTGGCTCGTCCTGGGGGGTGAACTCCAACCTGTCGACCAGGTGGGTGCGGATGAAGCGCACCGGGTCGTACAGGTCCAGCCGCGACTCGCCCAGGTCCTGCACCAGGCGCAGGGTGCAGGGGCTGGTGTCGCAGTAGATCGGGTCGAGGCCGCCACGGCTGGCGTGCAGCAGAGCGTTGATAAGCTCCTGGCGCTTGTGCTCGGCCTGCTCGGGGTAGCCCTTGGAAGCGAACGGCTGGCCGCAGCACAGGCTGTCGGCGTTGTCCGGGAACACCACCTGGTAGCCGGCCTTCTCCAGCAGGGCGCGGGTCTTGTCCAGCAACGAGCTCTGTTCGCGGTCGGCGTAGGCCGGGCCCATCACCCGCGACACGCAGGCGGCCAGGTAGACGACCCGTGGTCGGGCATCGTGGCTTGGCGTGGGGAAGTCGATGGCGCGCAGCGGCTGCGGCATGGCGGGAGTCCATTGCGGCAGGCGGCCTTTACTGGCCCTGCTGAGGCTGGCGCTGAGGCGGCTCATGCGTGGGGCGCCGAGCAGCCTGCGCGCGCCATTGGCGGCGGCCAGGGTGAAGCGGGCGCCGCGCAGGGTGGCGTGGAAATGCTCGGCCAGCCAGTCGGCGGCCTTGCCGTGCTCGGCCGCCTGGCCGCGCAACTTTTTCACCAGTTCGCCGGTGTTGATGCCCACCGGGCAGCGCTGGGCGCACAGGCCCGTAGCGGCGCAGGTGTCGATGCCCTGGTACTGGTAGGTGCGCAGCAGTTCGCGGGTGTCGACGCCTGCGCGTTTCTTCGCCTGGATGTCGCGCCACATGACGATGCGCTGGCGGGGGCTCAAGGTCAGCCCTTTCGACGGGCACACCGGCTCGCAAAAGCCGCACTCGATGCACTTGTCGACGATCTCGTCGGCGGCCGGCAGCGGCTTGAGGTTCTTCAGGTGGATGTCCGGATCCTCACTCAGCACCACATCAGGATTGAGGATGCCGTTGGGGTCGAGCAGGCGCTTGAGCTGCCACATCAACTGGTAGGCGTCCTTGCCCCATTCCAGCTCGACGAACGGCGCCATGTTGCGCCCGGTGCCGTGCTCGGCCTTGAGCGAGCCGCCGAACTCCACCGCCACCAGTTGTGCCACGTCATCCATGAACGCCTGGTAGCGCGCCACTTCCTCGGCACTGTTGAAGCCTTGGGTGAAGACGAAGTGCAGGTTGCCTTCCAGGGCGTGGCCGAAAATGATCGCTTCGTCGTAGTGGTGCTTGTCGAACAGCTGGATCAGGCGGTTGACGCCCTCGGCCAGTTGCTCGATGGGGAAGGTGACGTCTTCGATGATCACCGTGGTGCCGGTCTGGCGCACGGCGCCGACGGCGGGGAAGGTGTCCTTGCGGATCTTCCACAGCTGGTTGTACACCGCCGGGTCTTCGCTGAAGGCGACCTGCTGCTCCAGCGGGAACTCGGCGATGGCAGCCATCACCTGGTCGAGCTGTTCGTGCAGCAGGCTCCGGCTGGCGGCACGGGACTCGATCAACAGGGCGCAGGCATTGGCCGACAGGCCCTTCACCCAGGCCGGCATGCCGGGCATATCTTGCACCGAGCGCAGGCTGCGGCGGTCGAGCAGCTCCACGGCGGACACCGGTTGCGGCTTGAGCAGGGGCACCGCCCGGCAGCAGCTTTCGACGCTCGGGAACACCAGCAGCGCGCTGGCCTTGTGCGGATGGTCGGGCACGGTGTCGTAGGTGACGGCGCTGATAAAACCGAGGGTGCCTTCGGAGCCGACCAATAGATGCTGCAGGATGTCGAGCGGCTGGTCGTAATCCACCAGTGCGTTGAGCGACAGCCCGGTCGTGTTCTTCAGTCGGTACTTGTGCCGGATGCGGTCGGCCAGCTCAAGGTTGGCGCGGGTCTCGCGGCCAAGGCGGGCCAGCTCCTCCAGCAGGCTGGCGTGGCTTTGCCTGAACGCGGCGATGCTGGCCGGGTCTTCGCTATCCAGGCGGGTGCCGTCGGCCAGCACCAGGCGCAGGCCGGCGAGGGTGTGGTAGGTGTTCTGCGCGGTGCCGCAGCACATGCCGCTGGCGTTGTTGGCGACGATGCCGCCGATCTTGCAGGCGTTGATCGAGGCCGGGTCGGGGCCGATCTTGCGCCCGTAAGGGGCCAGCCAGGCATTGGCCTGGGCGCCGATCACGCCAGGTTGCAGGCGGATCTGCGCGCCCTGGCGGCGAATCTCCCGGCCATTCCAGTTGTCGCCGAGCACGATCAGTACCGAGTCGCTGATGGCCTGGCCCGACAGGCTGGTGCCGGCGGCGCGGAAGGTCACCGGCACGCGTTCGCGCTGGGCCAGTTTCAGCAACGCGACCACTTCGTCCTCGGACTCCACCCGCACCACCAGCTTGGGAATCAGCCGGTAGAAACTGGCATCGGTACCGAAGGCCAGGGTCGAGGTCGGGTCGTCGAAGCGGCGTTCGGCGGGGATCAGGCGCTCGGCATCACGCAGGAACGCGGCGGGCAGGCTCATGCAGTCTCCTCGCGGGGCCGCGGCGTCTTGTGCGCGGCGTGCCCCGGGCAATCAGGCGTTGGCGGGCGGGCTCAGGCGCCCAGTTCGCGGACCAGCGAGTCGCGGGTGATCTCGCTGATGGACTTGGCGCCGGTCAGCACCATGGCCACGCGCATTTCTTTCTCGAACAACTCCAGCAGGTTCTTCACGCCCGCTTCGCCATGGGTGGCCAGGGCATAAAGGAAGGCGCGGCCGATCAGCACGGTGTCGGCGCCCAGGGCGACCATGCGCACTACGTCGAGGCCGCTGCGGATACCGGAGTCGGCGAGGATCTTGATGTCGCCCTTCACCGCGTCGGCGATCGCCGGCAGGGCGCGGGCACTGGACAGCACGCCGTCGAGCTGGCGGCCGCCGTGGTTGGAGACGACGATGCCATCGGCGCCGAACTTGACCGCGTCGCGGGCATCGTCTGCGTCGAGGATGCCCTTGATGATCATCGGGCCGTCCCAGAATTCGCGGATCCACTCCAGGTCTTTCCAGGAGATGGACGGGTCGAAGTTGTTGCCCAGCCAGCCGATGTAGTCGGCCAGGCCCGTGGGGTTGCCACGGTACTTGGAGATGTTGCCAAGATCGTGCGGGCGCCCGAGCAGGCCGACATCCAGCGCCCACTGCGGGTGGGTCATGGCCTGCCACACGCGGCGCAGCGGCGCCTTCGGGCCGCTCATGCCGGAGTGGGCATCGCGGTAGCGGGCGCCGGGTACCGGCATGTCGACGGTGAATACCAGGGTCTTCACGCCGGCCGCTTTTGCGCGCTCCAGAGCGTTGCGCATGAAGCCGCGGTCTTTGAGGACATACAGCTGGAACCACATTGGTCGGTCGATGGCCGGGGCCACTTCCTCGATCGGGCACACCGATACGGTGGACATGGTGAACGGGATGCCATGGGCCGCCGCCGCACGGGCCGCCTGCACTTCGCCGCGACGGGCGTACATACCGGTGAGGCCGACCGGGGCCAGGGCCACGGGCATGCTCAGGGTCTCGTCGAACAGCCGGGTCTCCAGGCTCAGGTCCGACATGTTCTTCAGCACGCGTTGACGCAGGGCGATGCTGGCCAGGTCCGAGACGTTGTGGCGCAGGGTGTGCTCGGCGTAGGCACCGCCGTCGGCGTAGTGGAAGAGGAAGGGGGGCAGCTTGCGTTGGGCCGCGGCGCGATAGTCGGTGGAGGCGGAAATGATCATGGATTCTCGCAGCGTGGGTTGAAGGAGATGCCGGGCGCTGACTGGCGCCCGGCCCCTTTCACTTTAGTGATGAACCAGCATGCCAGTGAGCCAGTAGGCCTGGACCAGGGTGATCAGGCCGACGATGGTGGCGAAGAACAGGCTGTGCTTGACGGTGAAGCGGAACAGGTCGGATTCCTTGCCCACCAGCCCGGTGGCGGCGCAGGCCACGGCGATCGACTGTGGCGAGATCATCTTGCCGGTCACGCCGCCGCTGGTGTTTGCCGCCACCAGCAGGGTGTCGCTGACCCCGATCTGGTGCGCGGTGGTGGCCTGCAGCGAGCTGAACAGGGCGTTGGACGAGGTGTCGGAACCGGTCAGGAATACGCCCAGCCAGCCCAGGAACGGCGAGAAGAACGGGAACGCGGCGCCCGTGCCGGCCAGCACCAGGGCCATGGTCGAGGACATGCCCGAGTAGTTGGTGACGAAGGCGAAGGCCAGCACCATGCCGATCGACAGGATAGGCCAGCGCAGTTCCCAGAAGGTCTCTTTAAAAGTGGTCAGACCAGTTTTGAAGTTGATCTTCAACACCCACATCGAGATCAGCGCCGAGAGGAAGATCGCCGTGCCGGTGGCGGAAATCGGGTCGAGCTTGAACACCGCCGGCATGGCAGTCGGCGCGGTAACGATCGGCGCGGTCTTGATCACCAGCTGGTCGAGGTGCGGGATGGCAAAGTTGAACACGAAGTTGTACATCGCCCCGCCTGGGGCGAAGGCCGCCTTGAACGGTTTCAGGGTCCAGATGGTGACCAGCACGGTCAGGATCAGGAACGGCGACCAGGCCTTGAAGATCTCGCCGAAGCTGTACGGCGAAGGCTGGCTGCCGCCCGATTGCACGACGGCGGCGCCGACGCTGCCCTTGGCTTCGGCGAACGAGCGCTTGGGCTGCCAGACCTTGAGGAACAGGGTCAGGGCGATCAGGCTGGCCAGGGCCGAGGTGATGTCCGGCAGCTCCGGGCCGATGAAGTTGGAGGTGAAGTACTGGGTGACGGCGAAACTCAGGCCGGCAACCAGGGCGGCAGGCCAGGTCTCCTTCACGCCGCGCACGCCGTCCATCATGAACACCAGCCAGAACGGCACGAACAGCGACAGCAGCGGCAGCTGGCGGCCGGTCATGGCGCCGATGTGGAAGGCGTCGATGCCGGTCACTTGCCCGGCGACGATGATCGGGATGCCCAGGGCGCCGAAGGCCACCGGCGCGGTGTTGGCGATCAGGCACAGGCCGGCGGCGTACAGCGGGTTGAAGCCCAGGCCCACCAGCAGTGCGGCGGTGATGGCCACCGGTGCGCCGAAACCGGCCGCACCTTCGAGGAAGGCACCGAAGCAGAAGCCGATCAGCAGCACTTGCAGGCGCTGGTCGTCGGTTATCGACAGCACCGAGCTGCGAATCACCTCGAACTGGCCGCTCTTGACCGTGAGTTTGTAGAGGAACACCGCGGCGACGATGATCCAGGCAATCGGCCACAGGCCGTAGAGGAAGCCATAGCCCGCGGCAGCCAGGGCCATGTCGACAGGCATCTGGAAGGCGAAGATTGCCACCAGTATCGACAGCGCGAGGGTGATGCTGCCGGCGACGTGGCCCTTGAGGCGGAACACGGCGAGGGCGAGGAAGAAGAACACGATGGGGATGACCGCCGCCAGCGCGGACAGGCCGAGGCTACCAAGCGGGGTATAGAGTTGTTGCCAGGTTTGCATATGGGGTGGCCCCTAATTGTTGTTGGTCAAGGCACTGGCATTGGATAATTGGTAAGACCAATTTACAATGGCTGGGCGCTAGGTTAAGAGCCTGATTAGGGGTGTGTCAATTTGTCCTACACAAAACTTTGGTCGAGCTCCGATGAGCGGCTGTTTGGATGAGTGTTGTCGGAGCGACTATGCATTCGGGTTTTCTGCGGCTGTTTTGGCCTGTGTAGGAGCGGCCTCGTGCCGCGAACGGGCCGCAAGGTGGCCCTCGCGTGGTGGAACATCTGTCGCCACGCTGCGGATAAGCGCAGAATAAGCGCCCCCGAAATCGGTGCCGGGGCACGTGGAGAGCAAGCAATGGTTTTTGATCAAGTCCGCCAGCGGCGCCTGTCCGACGACATCGTCGATCGGTTGGAAGGGATGATTCTCGAAGGTACCCTCACTTCGGGTCAGCGCCTGCCGGCAGAACGCGTTCTGGCCGAGCAGTTCGGCGTGTCCCGTCCGTCGCTGCGCGAGGCGATCCAGAAGCTGGTGGCCAAGGGGTTGCTGGTCAGTCGCCAGGGCGGCGGCAACTACGTGGCCGAAGCCTTGGGCTCCACCTTCAGCGATCCGCTGTTGCAACTGCTGGAGCGCAATCCGGAGGCCCAGCGCGACCTGCTGGAGTTCCGTCATACGTTGGAGGCGTCATGCGCCTACTACGCGGCCCAGCGCGCCACCGAGCCTGATCGCGAGCGGTTGAAGACGGCGTTCGACGCGCTGCAGGACTGCTACAACCGTGTCGGTGAGGTGGATCGGGCGCAGGAAGGCGCGGCCGATGCGCGTTTTCACCTGGCCATTGCCGAAGCCAGTCACAACGCCGTGCTGCTGCATACCATCCGCGGCTTGTTCGACCTGCTCAAGCGCAACGTGGTGACCAACATCGGCGGCATGTACCAGCAGCGCACGGAGACCCGCGACATGCTGATCAGTCAGCATCGCGAGTTGTACCTGGCGATTGTCGAGGGGCGGGCGGACGATGCGCGGGAGGTGTCTAGCCGGCACATCCTGTATGTGCAGGAGGTGCTGCAAGAGGCGCAGCAGGAGGCCCAGCGGGTGGCGCGGGCGGAGCGGCGCAGCGGGCGCTGAGAGGCGGCATGCACGGTCGTTGTAGGAGCGGCCTTGTGCCGCGAAAAGGGCGCGCAGCGGCCTCAGAATCTATGCGTCATACAGGTTGTAGGGGGCTGCTTCGCAGCCCTTTCGCGGCACGAGGCCGCTCCTACAGTGACCAAGCAGGGTAGGAGTTACTCTTCCTTGCCCTTGTTGCGCATCGTGCGCTGCAGCTCGCGGTTGGAGTCGCGCTCGCGCACGGTGTCGCGCTTGTCGAACTCCTTCTTGCCCTTGCCGAGCGCGATCTCGCACTTGATCAGGTGCTTGCTCCAGTACAGCGACATCGCCACGCAGGTGTAGCCCTTCTGCGCCACGGCCGCTTCCAGGCGCTCCAGCTCGCGCTTGTTCAGCAGCAGCTTGCGGGTACGGATCGGGTCGGCGATGACGTGGGTGCTGGCGGTGTTCAGCGGTGTGATGTGGCTGCCGAACAGCCAGGCTTCGCCATCCTTGAGCAGCACGTAGCTGTCGGTCAGGTGCGCCTTGCCGGCCCGCAGGCTCTTTACTTCCCAGCCGGACAGGACCAGCCCGGCCTCGAACTTGTGTTCGATGAAGTAATCGTGTCGCGCCTTCTTGTTCTGCGCGATGGTCCCGGTCGGATGTTTCTTTTGCTTAGCCATAGGGGCCGCATTATAGGGAGAGTCCGCGTCCTCGGCTACGGGGTTTAGGTGCGCTTGAGCCAGTTGTGTGAATCCCGGACAATACAGGCCTCGTTCTGCTGTGCAGAACCGTATTCGAGGCGCTGCGACGCGCCGCCGCCCAGATTGGAAGTGACGCCTGGATGACTACCCATATTCAACGCTCCGCCCTGCTGCCGTTCCCTGCCCAGGCGCTCTACGACCTGGTCAACGATGTGGCCAGCTACCCGGAGTTCTTGCCCTGGTGCTCGGCTTCCACCGTGCTCGAGGCCAGCGACACGCACATGCGCGCCAAGCTGGAAGTGGCCAAGGGCGGCATGAGCCAGCAGTTCACCACGCGCAATGTGCTGGTGCCGGGGCAGTCGATCGAAATGAACCTGGAAGATGGGCCGTTTACCCAGCTGCATGGCCTGTGGGTGTTCAAGCCGCTGGGCGAGAAGGCCTGCAAGATCAGCCTCGACCTGTCGTTCGATTACGCCGGCGCCCTGGTGCGGGCGACCCTGGGGCCGCTGTTCAATCAGGCGGCCAATACCATGGTTGATGCGTTTTGCCAGCGTGCCAAGCAGCTGAATGGCTGAGTAGTGCTGATGGCCTGATCCAAGGGCTTTTCGACAGCGCAATAAAAAGCCCGGACTGGATCCGGGCTTTTTAGTGTCGGCGCAATTACTGCGGCGAGGTTTCCAGCGGTGCTGGCGTCGGGACCGGGGTGGTCTCGATGTTGTCGATTTCTTTCTGCAGCGTGTCTTCCAGCGAGCCTGGCTTGGCCGGCTTCTCGGGCTGGCTCGGCTGTTTGTCCGGGCTGACCGTGGTGTCGCCGCTGCCGCCGAGGATTTCCTGGTCGCGGCTGACGCCCGGCATGAAGTCGCCGGAGAGGTTGACCAGTTGGTCGTTCTCGTTGAAGAAGATGCTCATGCGCTCTTGCTGGCGCTGGCCGCCGCCGGGCTGCAGGCTGTACAGGTAGTCCCAGCGGTTGGTGTGGAAAGTGTCCTGCAGCAGCGGGTTGCCCATGATAAACCTTACTTGTCGGCGGGTCATTCCCGGGCGCAATTGGTCTATCATATCCTGCGTGACGACATTGCCCTGCTGGATGTCGATTTTGTAAACCCCGGGAAACGAGCAACCGGCGAGTGCGAGCAGTCCCACTAGGGTGAGGCTGGTTAGCAAGAGCTTGGTGTTTTGCATCGGTGGGCGACTTCCACTATCTTGGCTGGACAACGTAAACCCCGATCATACCCGTATTAAGAGAAGCTGCGAAGCAGCATCGGCGAGAAAGCTGACCATGGTTGAAAATAGCGAATTGCGCAAAGCGGGCCTCAAGGTAACCCTGCCTCGAGTCAAGATTCTTCAGATGCTCGACTCGGCCGAGCAACGTCACATGAGTGCCGAGGATGTCTACAAGGCGCTGATGGAAGCTGGCGAGGATGTCGGCCTGGCGACCGTGTACCGCGTACTGACCCAATTCGAAGCGGCGGGCCTGGTGGAGCGCCACAACTTTGATGGCGGCCACGCGGTGTTCGAGCTGGCGGATGGCAAGCACCACGATCACATGGTCAACGTGGACAGCGGTGAAGTCATTGAATTCTTCGATGCCGAAATCGAGAAACGCCAGAAGGAGATCGTTGCCGAACATGGCTTCGAGCTGGTGGACCACAATCTGGTTCTGTATGTGCGTAAAAAGAAGTAACGATTCAGATCGTTATTGATGACAAAGGCGACCTCCGGGTCGCCTTTGTGCTTTCAGAGCTGTAATGCGAATCCCCTTGTAGGAGCGGCCTTGCCGAGGCGTTGGACCGGCCGGAAAGGGGCGCGCAGCGGCCCCGGGATCTCTGCATGACTTAGAATCGCAGGGGCCGCTACGCAGCCCTTTCGCGGCCAAGGCCGCTCCTACAGGGGGCCGCTACGCAGCCCTTTCGCGGCACAAGGCCGCTCCTACAGGGGGGCGCAGGCTCAGGCCTTGCTGCTCACCACCATCTTGCGCGCATGGGCCAGCGATTCCTTGGTCAGGTCGATCCCGCCCAGCATCCGCGCCACTTCCTCGACCCGCTCGCGCTTGCCCAGGCTGGCCACGGCGGTGTGCGTGGTGTCGCTGTTGCGCACCTTGTGCACGAACAGGTGGTGATGGCCCTGCGCGGCCACCTGGGGCAGGTGGGTCACGGTCAGTACCTGGCCGCGCTCGCCGAGACGACGCAGCAGTTGGCCGACGATTTCCGCGGTCGGGCCGCCGATCCCCACGTCCACTTCGTCGAATACCAGGGTGGGAATGCGCGAGGTCTGCGCGGTGATCACCTGGATCGCCAGGCTGATACGCGACAGCTCGCCGCCCGAGGCGACCTTGGCCAGGCCTTTGAGTGGCTGGCCGGGGTTGGCGCTGACCAGTAGTTCGATCTGTTCCAGGCCATGGGGCGAGAGGTCGCCGTTGTCGAAGGGCGTGAGCTCGATGCAGAAACGTCCGCCGGGCATGCCCAGGCGCTGGATTTCCTGCTCGACGGCGGTGGCCAGCTGCTTGGCGGCCTGCTGGCGCAGCGCGCTCAGCTCGCCGGCCTTCTCTTTATAGTGCTGGGCGTAGGCGGCCAGCTCCTCGCCCAGGCGCTCGATCGACTCGTCGCTGGCGTTTAGCCCTTCCAGCTCCACCATCAGGCGCTGCTGCAGGTTCGGCAGCTCGGTGGGGTGTACGCGGTGCTTGCGGGCGAGGGTATAGATAGTATCCAGGCGCTCTTCCAGAGCCTGCAGGCGCATCGGGTCGGCGTCGAAGTTGTCGAGGAACCGGTTGAGCTCGCCGACGGCTTCCTCCACCTGGATCTGCGCGCTGGCGATCAGGTTGACCGCCTCGCCCAGTGCCTTGGGGCCGTTGACGACCGCGGTGAGCCGGTTGAGGCTGACGGTCAGGGCGCTCAGCACGTTGCCCGAGTCGCTTTCGCTGCACTGGTCGATGACCTGGCGGCAGATGCCGAACAGCGCCTCGGCGTTGGTCAGGTTCTTGTGCTCCTGCTCCAGCTGTTCCAGTTCGTTCTCGCCAAGGCCGAGGTTGTCGAGTTCTTCCAGCTGATAGCTGAGCAACTGATGACGCGCCCGTTGCTCATCGCCGGAATTGCTCAGGCGCTCCAGTTCCTGGCGCGTCTGGTTCCAGCGCTTGGCGGCCAGCTGGACCTGGCGGGCCAGGTCGCTGGCGCCGGCGTACTCGTCCACCAGGCGGCGGTGGGTGTCGGTCTTCAACAGCGACTGGTGTTCGTGCTGGCTGTGGATGTCGATCAGCAGCTCGCCCAGGGCCTTGAGGTCGCCCAGTGGGCAGGGGGTGCCGTTGATGTAGCCACGGCTGCGGCCCTCGGCGGTGATCACCCGGCGCAGGATGCACGGGCCGTCGCTATCCAGGTCGCGCTCGGCTAGCCAGGCGTGCGCCTCGGGGATGTCGACCAGGTCGAAGGTAGCAAGGATGTCGGCCTTGTCGGTGCCCGGGCGCACCACGCCGCTATCGGCGCGATCGCCCAGGGCCAGGCCGAGGGCGTCGAGCATGATCGACTTGCCGGCCCCGGTCTCGCCGGTGATGACGGACATGCCACGGGCGACCTCGAGGTCGAGGTGTTCGACGATGGCGTAGTTGTGAATGGACAGGTGCACCAGCATGGGGCGGCTCCCGAAGGGTCTTGTCTGGATATTTATACAGTGCTTTTCGCGAGTCTGCCAATAGCCGGTCGACGAATGTGGAAAAGCACCTTCCCCCTTGAACCTGGTTTTTCCGACCCCATATAGCCGGCAAGACATGGCGAGCCTGGCTCGCACGACAGAAATCGTGGAGGAGAAACCCAATGGCTGACGAACAGCTGGATGAGAAGAACCTGAATTCCGAAGAAGCAGGCGCCGCGAATGCCGATGCCCGCGTACTGGAGCTCGAGGAGCAGCTGGCCGCCGCCAAGGACCAGTCCCTGCGCGCTGCCGCCGACCTGCAGAACATCCGCCGCCGTGCCGAGCAGGATGTCGAGAAGGCCCACAAGTTCGCCTTGGAGAAGTTCGCCGGCGACCTGCTGCCGATCATCGACAGCCTGGAGCGTGGCCTGGAGCTGTCCAGCGCCGACGACGAAACCATCAAGCCGATGCGCGAAGGTATCGAGCTGACCCTGAAGATGTTCCAGGACACCCTCAAGCGCTACAGCCTCGAGGCCATCGATCCGCACGGCCAGCCATTCAACGCCGAGCACCATCAGGCGATGGCCATGCAGGAGAGTGCCGACGTGGAGCCCAATAGCGTGCTCAAAGTGTTCCAGAAGGGCTATCAGCTTAACGGCCGTCTGCTGCGCCCTGCCATGGTGGTGGTCAGCAAGGCGCCGAGCGCCCCGCAGCCTTCGATCAACGAAAAGGCTTGAAATCTTTCCGGACACCCCCATCTAGGTGTCAAGCCTTCAAGTATTAGTGCAGTTGGCCAAAGCAGTCGCTGCTACCAAATTCAAGTTTCGGGAGAATCAACATGGGTAAAATCATCGGTATCGACCTGGGGACCACCAACTCCTGCGTCTCCGTGCTGGAAAACGGCACCGCCAAGGTCATCGAGAACGCCGAAGGCGCGCGCACCACGCCTTCGATCATCGCCTACGCCAACGACGGCGAGATCCTGGTCGGCCAGTCGGCCAAGCGCCAGGCGGTCACCAACCCGCACAACACCCTGTTCGCGGTAAAGCGCCTGATCGGCCGCCGTTTCGAAGAAGATGTCGTGCAGAAAGACATCAAGCTGGTGCCTTACAAGATCGTCAAGGCCAACAACGGTGACGCCTGGGTCGAGGCCGCCGACAAGCAGATGGCTCCGCCGCAGATCAGCGCCGAAGTCCTGAAAAAGATGAAGAAGACCGCCGAAGACTACCTCGGCGAGCCGGTCACCGAAGCGGTCATCACCGTTCCGGCCTACTTCAACGACAGCCAGCGCCAGGCGACCAAGGACGCCGGCCGCATCGCTGGCCTGGACGTAAAACGTATCATCAACGAACCGACCGCCGCCGCGCTGGCCTACGGCATGGACAAGGGCAAGGGCGACCACACTGTCATCGTCTATGACCTGGGTGGTGGTACCTTCGACGTATCGGTCATCGAAATCGCCGAAGTCGACGGTGAGCACCAGTTCGAAGTACTGGCCACCAACGGCGACACCTTCCTGGGTGGCGAAGACTTCGACATGCGCCTGATCGACTACCTCGTCGACGAGTTCAAGAAAGAGTCCGGCATGGACCTGAAGAACGATCCCCTGGCCCTGCAGCGTCTGAAAGAAGCTGCTGAAAAAGCCAAGATCGAGCTGTCCTCCGCTCAGTCGACCGATGTCAACCTGCCGTACATCACTGCAGATGCCACCGGTCCCAAGCACCTGAACGTGAAGATCTCCCGCGCCAAGCTGGAGTCGCTGGTCGAAGACCTGGTCAACCGTACCATCGAGCCATGCCGCATCGCCCTGAAAGACGCCGGCATCGACGCCAGCAAGATCGACGACGTGATCCTGGTCGGCGGCCAGACCCGTATGCCGATGGTGCAGAAAGCCGTTGCCGACTTCTTCGGTAAAGAAGCTCGTAAAGACGTCAACCCGGACGAAGCCGTCGCCATGGGTGCTGCCATCCAGGGCGCCGTTCTGGCCGGTGACGTCAAGGACGTACTGCTGCTGGACGTCAGCCCGCTGACCCTGGGTATCGAAACCATGGGTGGCGTGATGACCGCGCTGATCGAGAAGAACACCACCATCCCGACCAAGAAGTCGCAGGTGTTCTCGACCGCCGACGACAATCAGGGCGCCGTGACCATCCACGTGCTGCAGGGTGAGCGCAAGCAAGCTTCGCAGAACAAGTCGCTGGGCAAGTTCGACCTGGCTGATATTCCGCCAGCACCGCGCGGCGTACCGCAGATCGAAGTGACCTTCGACATCGACGCCAACGGCATCCTGCACGTAGGTGCCAAGGACAAGGCTACTGGCAAGGCGCAGTCGATCGTGATCAAGGCCAACTCCGGCCTGTCCGACGAAGAAATCGAGAAAATGGTGCGTGATGCCGAGGCCAACGCCGAGGAAGACCGCAAGTTCGAAGAGCTGGCCGCCGCCCGTAACCAGGGTGACGCGCTGGTCCACTCGACCCGCAAGATGGTCACTGAAGCCGGTGACAAGGTCACCGCTGAAGAGAAGACCGCCATCGAGGCCGCCGTGGTCGCCCTGGAAGCCGCCGTCAAAGGCGACGACAAGGCCGCCATCGACGCCAAGGTCGAGGAGCTGTCCAAGGTCTCGGCGCCAGTCGCTCAGAAGATGTACGCCGAGCAGCAGGCCGAGCAACCGCAGGGCGGCGCCCAGCAGGCCGAGCCGGAAGCCAAGCACGATGACGTGGTTGACGCCGAGTTCGAAGAAGTGAAAGACAACAACAAGCAGTAATTCCTGCATGTTGTCGGCCGGTTCACCGTCGTTTGTCGGTGAACTGGTAGGATGTCGCCGCGCGGGAGCTTGCTCCCGCGTTGGCGTGTCTGGAACACGAGAATTATTTACGGCATCTGTCGCGGCGTATTCGCCTATGACGACAGGTGCTGGTGGCATGGCGCACGATGCGCCGAGGTATGCCGAACGCCCCCAAGAGTGCATATGACCTATGGCAAAGCGTGATTTTTATGAGGTCCTGGGTGTCGAGCGTGGCGCCAGTGAAGGTGATCTCAAGAAGGCCTACCGCCGTCTGGCGATGAAGTACCACCCGGACCGCAACCCGGGCGACAAGGAATCGGAAGACCTGTTCAAGGAGGCCAACGAGGCCTACGAAGTGCTGTCCGATGCCAGCAAGCGCGCGGCATACGACCAGTATGGCCACGCCGGCGTCGACCCGAGCATGGGTGGCGGCGGTGCCGGTTTCGGTGGCGCCAACTTCTCCGACATCTTCGGTGATGTCTTCAGCGATTTCTTCGGCGGCGGCCGCGGTGGCGGTCGTGGCGGTGTCCAGCGCGGCAGCGACCTGCGCTACACCCTCGAGCTCAACCTCGAAGAGGCGGTGCGCGGTACCACGGTCAACATCCGTGTGCCTACGCTGGTCAACTGCAAGCCGTGCGACGGCTCTGGCGCCAAGAAGGGCTCGACCCCGTCGACCTGTCCGACCTGTGGCGGCATCGGCCAGGTGCGCATGCAGCAGGGCTTCTTCGCCGTGCAGCAGACCTGTCCGCGTTGCCACGGCCAGGGCAAGATCATCACCGACCCTTGCGGCTCGTGCCATGGCGAAGGCCGTGTCGAGGAATACAAGACGCTGTCGGTCAAGGTGCCGGCCGGTGTCGACACCGGTGATCGCATTCGTCTGTCTGGCGAAGGCGAGGCGGGCGCCCATGGCGGCCCTGCCGGTGACCTCTATGTGGTCGTCAATGTGCGCGAGCACCCGATCTTCCAGCGCGACGGCAAGCACCTCTACTGCGAAGTGCCGATCAGCTACACCGACGCCGCCCTGGGTGGCGAGCTGGAAGTGCCGACCCTCGACGGTCGCGTGAAGCTGAAGATTCCCGAAGGCACCCAGACCGGCAAGCAGTTCCGTCTGCGCGGCAAGGGTGTGGCGCCGGTGCGCGGTGGCGCGGCGGGCGACCTGCTGTGCCGCGTGGCGGTGGAGACACCGGTCAACCTCAGTCGTCGTCAGCGCGAGCTGCTCGAGGAGTTGCGTGATTCCCTTGAAGGTGACAGCTCCCATTCGCCCAAGGCCAGTGGCTGGTTCGAGGGCATGAAGCGCTTCTTCGGCGATCTCTGAGAAGGAACAGGCTATGCGACGTATTGCAGTGATGGGCGCCGCCGGGCGCATGGGCAAGGTGCTGGTCGAGGCCGTGCAGCAGCAGGCGCCGAAGGCCGGCCTGACCGCGGCCATCCATCGTCCGGACAGCTCCCTGGTCGGTGCCGACGCGGGCGAGCTGGCGGGCCTGGGGCGCATCGGCGTGACCATCTCTGACGACCTGGCCAAGGTCGTCGATGAGTTCGATGTGCTGATCGACTTCACCCATCCGTCGGTGACCCTGAAGAACCTGGCGTTCTGCCGCAAGGCGGGCAAGGCCATGGTCATCGGTACCACCGGCTTCAGCGCCGAGGAGAAGGCGTTGCTGGTCGAGGCAGGCAAGGAGATCCCGATCGTCTTCGCCGCCAACTTCAGCGTGGGCGTCAATCTCAGTCTCAAGTTGCTGGACATGGCGGCACGGGTGCTGGGTGATGACGTGGATATCGAGATCATCGAGGCCCACCATCGGCACAAGGTCGATGCGCCGTCGGGGACCGCGCTGCGCATGGGTGAAGTGGTTGCCAATGCGCTGGGGCGTGACCTGCGGGAAGTGGCGGTATATGGCCGTGAAGGCCAGACAGGCGCCCGTGACCGCAAGACTATCGGCTTCGCCACTGTGCGTGCCGGTGATGTGGTCGGTGATCACACCGTGCTGTTCGCCGCTGAAGGCGAGCGCCTGGAAATCACCCACAAGGCCTCGAGCCGCATGACCTTCGCCAAGGGTGCGGTGCGCGCGGCGCTGTGGCTGGATGGGCGTGAGCCTGCGCTGTATGACATGCAGGATGTGCTCGAGCTGCATTGACACCGTCCCCTGTAGGAGCGGCCTTGTGCCGCGAAAGGGGCGCGCAGCGGCCCCAGGATCTCTGAACCACTCAGAATTGCCGGGGCCGCTGCGCGCCCCTTTCGCGGCACAAGGCCGCTCCTACACGCTCGGGGCTGCTGCAATGTCCCCTCTGTCGCAATCCTGCGTTTTAGAGACACATTCCCGGTAGACCCAAAACGCATTTTTCTGTAAGCTACAGCTTTAGTGTGTCCACTAAAAGCGCGCAGACTAATTCAGCATAAAAGCGGGGTGACGTGTCCATACGTCATTCCGCTTTTTTGCAACCTGCGATCGCCCTTTCAGGCTTGATTTACGGGAGGTCTTCTTGACTAAGCCAGCCATACTCGCCCTTGCCGATGGCAGCATTTTTCGCGGTGAAGCCATTGGAGCCGACGGTCAGACCGTTGGTGAGGTCGTGTTCAATACTGCAATGACCGGCTACCAGGAAATCCTCACAGACCCTTCCTACGCCCAGCAAATCGTTACCCTGACTTACCCGCACATCGGCAACACCGGCACCACCGCCGAAGACGCCGAATCGAATCGCGTCTGGTCCGCGGGCCTGGTGATTCGCGATCTGCCGCTGCTGGCCAGCAACTGGCGCAACACCCAGTCCCTGCCTGAATACCTGAAAGCCAACAACGTCGTCGCCATTGCCGGTATCGACACCCGTCGCCTGACCCGCATCCTGCGTGAGAAAGGCGCCCAGAACGGCTGCATCCTGGCTGGCGACAACATCAGCGAAGAAGCCGCCATCGCCGCTGCCCGCGCCTTCCCGGGCCTGAAGGGCATGGACCTGGCCAAGGTGGTCTCGACCAAGGAGCGCTACGAGTGGCGCTCCAGCGTCTGGGAGCTGAAGACCGACAGCCACCCGACCATTGACGCCGCCGACCTGCCGTACCACGTCGTCGCCTTCGACTACGGCGTCAAGCTGAACATCCTGCGCATGCTGGTCGCCCGTGGCTGCCGCGTCACCGTGGTGCCCGCCCAGACCCCGGCCAGCGAAGTCCTGGCGCTCAATCCTGATGGCGTGTTCCTGTCCAACGGCCCTGGCGATCCCGAGCCGTGCGACTACGCGATCCAGGCGATCAAGGAAATCCTCGAGACCGAGATCCCGGTGTTCGGTATCTGCCTGGGCCACCAGCTGCTGGCCCTGGCCTCCGGCGCCAAGACCGTGAAGATGGGCCACGGCCACCACGGTGCCAACCACCCGGTCCAGGACCTGGACACCGGCGTGGTCATGATCACCAGCCAGAACCACGGTTTCGCCGTCGACGAAGCCACCCTGCCGGGCAACGTGCGCGCCATCCACAAGTCGCTGTTCGACGGTACCCTGCAGGGTATCGAGCGTACCGACAAGAGCGCGTTCAGCTTCCAGGGTCACCCTGAAGCGAGCCCAGGCCCGACCGACGTCGCGCCACTGTTCGATCGTTTCACCGATGCCATGGCCAAGCGCCGCTGAGCATCCTGCTTCAAGGCCCCGGGCCGGCTCGCGCCGCGCCCGGAAGCGCCTGACCCAGATTGTTCAAAGCGGCTTGCCGACTGACCCCGGATTTGAGTGACAACCATGCCAAAACGTACAGACATCAAAAGCATCCTGATTCTCGGCGCTGGCCCGATCGTGATCGGCCAGGCCTGCGAATTCGACTACTCCGGCGCCCAGGCCTGCAAAGCCCTGCGCGAGGAAGGTTTTCGCGTCATCCTGGTGAACTCCAACCCGGCCACCATCATGACCGATCCGGCCATGGCCGACGCCACCTACATCGAGCCGATCAAATGGCAGTCGGTGGCCAAGATCATCGAGAAAGAGCGCCCGGACGCAGTGCTGCCGACCATGGGTGGCCAGACCGCACTGAACTGCGCCCTGGACCTGGAGCGTCACGGCGTCCTGGAAAAGTTCGGCGTCGAGATGATCGGTGCCAACGCCGACACCATCGACAAGGCCGAAGACCGTTCGCGCTTCGACAAGGCGATGAAGGACATCGGCCTGGAGTGCCCGCGCTCCGGTATCGCCCACAGCATGGAAGAGGCCAATGCGGTTCTCGAGAAGCTCGGCTTCCCATGCATCATCCGTCCGTCGTTCACCATGGGCGGCACTGGCGGTGGTATCGCCTACAACCGTGAAGAGTTCGAAGAAATCTGCACCCGTGGTCTGGACCTGTCGCCAACCAAGGAACTGCTGATCGACGAATCGCTGATCGGCTGGAAGGAATACGAGATGGAGGTGGTCCGCGACAAGAAGGACAACTGCATCATCGTCTGCTCGATCGAGAACTTCGACCCGATGGGCGTGCACACCGGTGACTCGATCACCGTTGCCCCGGCACAGACCCTGACCGACAAGGAATACCAGATCATGCGCAACGCCTCGCTGGCGGTGCTGCGTGAAATCGGTGTCGAGACCGGCGGTTCCAACGTGCAGTTCGGTATCTGCCCGAATACCGGCCGCATGGTCGTGATCGAGATGAACCCGCGCGTTTCGCGTTCCTCGGCCCTGGCATCGAAAGCTACCGGTTTCCCGATCGCCAAGATCGCTGCCAAGCTGGCCATCGGTTACACCCTCGACGAGCTGCAGAACGACATCACCGGCGGCCGTACCCCAGCGTCCTTCGAGCCGTCGATCGACTACGTCGTCACCAAGCTGCCGCGCTTCGCCTTCGAGAAATTCCCGAAAGCCGACGCCCGCCTGACCACCCAGATGAAATCCGTGGGTGAAGTCATGGCCATCGGCCGCACCTTCCAGGAGTCCCTGCAGAAAGCCCTGCGCGGCCTGGAAGTCGGCGCCTGCGGCCTCGACCCGAAAGTCGACCTGGCCAGCCCTGAGGCTGCCGGCATCCTCAAGCGCGAGCTGACCGTGCCAGGCGCCGAGCGCATCTGGTACGTTGCCGACGCCATGCGTTCGGGCATGACCATCGAGGAAATCTTTGCCCTGACCGGCATCGACCTGTGGTTCCTGGTGCAGATGGAAGACCTGATCAAGGAAGAAGAGAAGGTCAAGACCCTGGCCCTGTCGTCGATCGACAAGGACTACATGCTGCGCCTCAAGCGCAAGGGCTTCTCGGACCAGCGCCTGGCCAAGCTGCTCGGCATCACCGACAAGAACCTGCGCCGTCACCGCCACAAGCTGGAAGTGTTCCCGGTGTACAAGCGCGTCGACACCTGCGCCGCCGAGTTCGCCACCGACACCGCCTACCTGTACTCGACCTATGAGGAAGAGTGCGAGGCCAACCCGTCGACCCGCGACAAGATCATGATCCTGGGTGGCGGCCCGAACCGTATCGGCCAAGGCATCGAGTTCGACTATTGCTGCGTGCACGCCGCACTGGCGCTGCGTGAAGACGGTTACGAGACCATCATGGTCAACTGCAACCCGGAAACCGTCTCCACCGACTACGACACCTCCGACCGTCTGTACTTCGAGCCGCTGACCCTGGAAGACGTGCTGGAAGTCTGCCGCGTCGAGAAGCCGAAGGGCGTCATCGTCCACTACGGCGGCCAGACCCCGCTGAAACTGGCCCGTGCCCTGGAAGAAGCCGGCGTACCGATCATCGGTACCAGCCCGGACGCCATCGACCGCGCCGAAGACCGTGAGCGCTTCCAGCAGATGGTTCAGCGCCTGAACCTGCTGCAGCCGCCAAACGCTACCGTGCGCAGCGAAGACGAAGCCATCGCTGCCGCTGGCAAGATCGGCTACCCGCTGGTGGTTCGTCCGTCCTACGTGCTGGGCGGCCGCGCCATGGAGATCGTCTACGAGCTGGACGAGCTCAAGCGCTACCTGCGCGAAGCGGTCCAGGTGTCCAACGACAGCCCGGTGCTGCTCGACCACTTCCTCAACTGCGCCATCGAAATGGACGTGGATGCGGTCTGCGACGGCACCGACGTGGTGATTGGCGCGATCATGCAGCACATCGAGCAGGCCGGTGTTCACTCCGGTGACTCGGCGTGCTCGCTGCCACCTTACTCGCTGAGCAAGGAAGTGCAGGACGAAGTCCGCGTCCAGGTCAAGAAAATGGCCCTGGAACTGGGCGTGGTCGGCCTGATGAACGTGCAGCTGGCCCTGCAGGGCGACAAGATCTACGTGATCGAGGTCAACCCGCGCGCCTCGCGTACCGTGCCGTTCGTCTCCAAGTGCATCGGCACCTCCCTGGCGATGATCGCGGCCCGTGTCATGGCCGGTAAAACCCTGAAAGAGCTGGGCTTCACCGAGGAAATCATCCCGAACTTCTACAGCGTCAAGGAAGCCGTCTTCCCGTTCGCCAAGTTCCCGGGGGTTGACCCGATCCTCGGCCCTGAGATGAAATCGACTGGTGAAGTCATGGGTGTCGGCGACAGCTTCGGCGAAGCCTTCGCCAAGGCCCAGATGGGTGCCAGCGAAGTGCTGCCGACCGGCGGTACCGCGTTCATCAGCGTGCGTGACGACGACAAGCCGCAGGTGGCTGGCGTCGCCCGCGACCTGATCGCCCTGGGCTTCGAAGTGGTCGCCACTGTCGGCACCGCCAAGGTGATCGAGGCGGCCGGCCTGAAAGTGCGTCGCGTGAACAAGGTGACCGAAGGTCGTCCGCACGTGGTCGACATGATCAAGAACGACGAAGTGTCGCTGATCATCAACACCACCGAAGGCCGCCAGTCGATCGCCGACTCCTACTCGATTCGTCGCAATGCGTTGCAGCACAAGATCTACTGCACCACCACCATTGCGGCCGGTGAAGCCATCTGCGAGGCGCTGAAATTCGGTCCGGAAAAGACCGTTCGTCGCCTGCAGGATCTGCATGCAGGACTTAAAGCATGAGCATTACCAAGTACCCGATGACCGTCCAGGGCGCTCGCGCCCTGGAGGAAGAGCATCTGTTCCTGAGCAAGACCGAGCGTCCGCGCCTGAGCCAGGCGATCGGCGAGGCTCGCGAGCTGGGCGACCTCAAGGAAAACGCCGAGTACCACGCCGCCCGCGAGGAGCAGGGCATGGTCGAGGCGCGTATCCGCGATATCGAAGGCCGTCTGCAGAACTCGGTGGTGATCGACGTCACCACCATCGCCCACACCGGCAAGGTTATCTTCGGCACCACCGTCGATCTTGAGAATACTGAAACCGGCGATCAGGTGACTTACCAGATCGTTGGCGAAGATGAAGCCGACGTGAAGAAAGGCAAGCTTTCCAGCGGTGCACCTATCGCCCGTGCCATCATTGGCAAGGAAGAAGGTGACACGGTGGTCGTGAAGACGCCGAACGGTACGGTCGAGTACGAGATTGTCGAAGTCAAACACATCTGACCGGCGCCTGCGGGCGCCATCCCTCGAGGGGATCCTCTGGCAGCTGGCCCAGGTGTTCTGGGTCGGCGGCCTGTGGGTGTTCCACGTGGGGCTGGTGCCTGCGCTCAAGGTCAGCGGCCTGGCGCCGTTGCTGGTGCACGACGTGGCTGCGCAGATCGACCGCTGGTTGATTGGTGTGGCCATGCTCGGGTTGTTGACCCAGTTGGCGGTGCTGGCGAGGGTGGATGGCCTGGCGGCCTGGTGGCGGCAATTCCGCGGTCAGATGCTGCTGCTCGGCTTCGGCGCCTGCGTCAGCTACTACACGCTGCGCTACGGGATTTCCGTGGGCGAGCGTTGGCAGATGTTCTGCTTCCTGGTGCTGGGCTTCTCCGGCATCGTGCTGGTGGCCCAGCCGGTCCCGGTCAGGGCACGGCGGTAGCCGAAGTGTGACGCGGCCTTTGTAGGAGCGGCTTTGTGCCGCGAAAGGGGCCGCAAAGCGGCCCCAGTATTATCTGCAACGAAGCTGATACCTGGGGCCGCTTCGCAGCCCTTTCGCGGCACAAGGCCGCTCCTACATGGGTATTGCGCTGTCCTGGGCGTTACTTGTAACGGTGAATGTTGGACAGCTGCTTGTTCGGCTGTGGGTTCTTGCGGTAGATCAGCGCTTTCTTGCCGATGGTCTGCACCAGTTCGGCGCGGCCGGCCTTGCACAGTGCGGCGATGGTCTCGGCGCGTTCCTCGCGATCTTCCGAGCGAATCTCGACCTTGATCAGCTCGTGATCGACCAGGGCGCGTTCCAGTTCGGCGATCACGCCTTCATTCAAACCGTTGCCAGCAACGATCAGGACCGGCTTCAGGTCATGACCAATGGACTTGTATTGCTTCTTCTGCTCGTTATTGAGCGGCATAATCTGACCCTTTTCGTCTGATTCTGTAAAATTGACGGGCATTTTACCCGAGGGCCCCTGGCTCCGCCCAGTCAAACACGACGCATATCATCGAGGTGCCCCGTGGTACAACGTTCCAAAAGCAGCGCAAACTGGCTGCGAGAGCATTTCAACGATCCTTTTGTGAAACAGGCGCAGAAGGATGGCTACCGCTCGCGTGCGAGCTACAAACTGCTGGAGATCCAGGAAAAAGACCGCCTGATCCGCCCCGGCATGAGCGTGATCGACCTCGGCGCAGCACCCGGTGGCTGGTCGCAGGTGACCAGTCGTCTGATTGGTGGCCAAGGGCGGTTGATCGCCTCGGACATCCTGGAAATGGACTCGATCCCGGACGTTACCTTCATCCAGGGCGACTTTACCCAGGACGAAGTGCTGCAGCAGATCCTGCAGGCGGTCGGTGATTCGCATGTAGACCTTGTGATTTCCGATATGGCCCCCAATATGAGTGGTACGCCCGCGGTGGACATGCCGCGCGCCATGTTCCTCTGCGAACTGGCCCTGGATCTGGCGACCCGCGTGCTCAAGCCCGGCGGGGATTTCCTGATCAAGATCTTCCAGGGCGAGGGTTTCGACATGTACCTGAAGGACGTGCGCAGCAAGTTCGACAAGGTGCAGATGCGCAAGCCGTCGTCCTCGCGGGATCGCTCCCGCGAACAGTACCTGCTGGGCAAGGGTTTCAAGGGCGCATGAAAGGCGTATTGCGGGGTTGCTGATAGTTATTTCCAATCGGCGGCTCCGTCTGGATCGTCCGAACTTCGTGTAGTCTAGCTTTCACAAAGGGTTACAGACGGTGCCTGCGGATGCGTGGGTAATGTAGTAAGTTAGGGCGATGAATATCATGCGAGGCACGGCTGCGTCGTGCGCCGGCCTCAGAGGGTAGCGAATTGAACGACATGGCAAAGAATCTGATCCTCTGGTTGATCATCGCCGCCGTCCTGGTGACGGTGATGAACAACTTCTCGAGCCCTAACGAGCCGCAGACCCTCAACTATTCCGACTTCATCCAGCAGGTCAAGGATGGCAAGGTCGAGCGCGTGACCGTCGACGGCTACATCATTACCGGCAAGCGCACTGACGGCGACAACTTCAAGACCGTCCGCCCAGCCATCACGGATAACGGCCTGATCGGCGACCTGGTGGACAACCACGTCACCGTCGAAGGCAAGCAGCCTGAGCAGCAGAGCATCTGGACCCAGTTGCTGGTGGCGAGCTTCCCGATCCTGGTGATCATCGCCGTGTTCATGTTCTTCATGCGCCAGATGCAGGGCGGCGCTGGTGGCAAGGGCGGGCCGATGAGCTTCGGCAAGAGCAAGGCGCGTCTGTTGTCCGAAGACCAGGTGAAAACCACCCTGGCTGACGTCGCGGGTTGCGACGAGGCCAAGGAAGAGGTTGGCGAGCTGGTCGAGTTCCTGCGCGACCCGGGCAAGTTCCAGCGCCTGGGCGGCCGCATCCCTCGCGGCGTGCTGATGGTCGGTCCGCCCGGTACTGGTAAGACCCTGCTGGCCAAGGCCATTGCCGGTGAGGCCAAGGTACCGTTCTTCACCATTTCCGGTTCCGACTTCGTCGAGATGTTCGTCGGCGTGGGTGCCAGCCGTGTTCGCGACATGTTCGAGCAGGCCAAGAAGCACGCGCCGTGCATCATCTTCATTGACGAGATCGACGCCGTCGGTCGCCACCGTGGCGCCGGCATGGGCGGCGGTCACGACGAGCGCGAACAGACCCTGAACCAGTTGCTGGTCGAGATGGACGGCTTCGAAATGAACGATGGCATCATCGTCATCGCCGCGACCAACCGTCCCGACGTGCTCGACCCGGCGCTGCTGCGTCCCGGTCGCTTCGACCGCCAGGTGGTGGTCGGCCTGCCGGACATCCGCGGTCGCGAACAGATCCTCAAGGTGCACATGCGCAAGGTGCCGATCGGCGAGAACGTCAACGCGGCGGTCATCGCCCGTGGTACGCCAGGCTTCTCCGGTGCCGACCTGGCCAACCTGGTCAACGAGGCGTCGTTGTTCGCCGCGCGGTCCAGCAAGCGCGTGGTCGAAATGAAGGAATTCGAACTGGCCAAAGACAAGATCATGATGGGCGCCGAGCGCAAGACCATGGTCATGTCCGAGAAAGAGAAGCAGAACACCGCGTACCACGAGGCGGGCCACGCCATCGTCGGTCGCGTCGTTCCCGAGCACGACCCGGTCTACAAGGTGTCGATCATTCCCCGTGGCCGTGCCCTGGGCGTGACCATGTTCCTGCCGGAAGAGGATCGCTACAGCCTGTCCAAGCGCGCGCTGATCAGCCAGATCTGCTCGCTGTACGGTGGCCGTATCGCCGAAGAGATGACCCTGGGCTTCGACGGTGTCACCACCGGGGCCTCCAACGACATCATGCGCGCCAGCCAGATCGCCCGGAACATGGTCACCAAGTGGGGCCTGTCCGAGAAACTCGGCCCGCTGATGTACGCCGAAGAAGAGGGCGAGGTGTTCCTCGGTCGCAGCGCGGGGAGCCAGCATGCCAGCGTCTCGGGCGAGACTGCCAAGATGATCGATTCCGAGGTGCGCAGCATCATCGATCAGTGCTACGCCACGGCCAAGCAGATCCTCACCGACAACCGTGACAAGCTCGACGCCATGGCCGAGGCCTTGATGAAGTACGAAACCATCGATGCCGACCAGATCGACGACATCATGGCAGGTCGTACCCCGCGCGAGCCGCGTGACTGGGACAATGATTCCGGTACCTCCGGCAACCAGGCTTCCCAGGATGATCGTCCGGAGTCGCCGATCGGCGGTCCAGCGGCTCAACACTAAGGGTATCTATGAGCTTGACGCAGTACCCGACCCGGTTGCCTTGCGGCAACCGGGTTCTTGATTTGTCCCGTACCCATGTCATGGGTATCCTCAACGTCACCCCAGACTCGTTCTCCGATGGTGGGCGCTTCAGCCAGCGCGATGTGGCCTTGCGCCATGCCGAGGAGATGGTAGCGTCCGGTGCGACCCTGATCGACGTAGGTGGCGAGTCCACCCGTCCGGGGGCGCGTGCGGTATCGCCCATCGAGGAGCTGGAGCGTGTAGCGCCGATCGTCGAAGCGATCAGCAGTCGGCTCGATGTGATCATCTCGGTCGACACCTCCACGCCTTCGGTCATGCGCGAGACGGCCCGCCTTGGTGCGGGGCTGATCAACGATGTGCGCGCCCTGGAGCGCGATGGCGCCCTCGATGCGGCGGCCGATACCGGCCTGCCGGTGTGCCTGATGCACATGCGTGGCGAGCCGGGCACCATGCAGGACAATCCGCAGTACGAGGATGTGACAGCCGATGTAACGCGCTATCTTGAACAGCGTATGGCCGCCTGCGCGGCGGCCGGCATCGGGGCTGAGCGCATCATCCTCGACCCAGGGTTCGGCTTTGCCAAGACCCTTGAGCATAACCTCAGCCTTTTCAAACACATGGAAGCGCTCTATCGCCTGGGGCGGCCACTCTTGGTGGGTGTCTCGCGCAAGAGCATGATCGGCCTCGCGCTGGACCGTCCGGTCGGCGAGCGGCTCTACGGCAGTCTGGCCCTGGCCGCCCTGGCCATGACCAAGGGCGCGAGTATTCTGCGGGTACACGATGTCGCCGAAACCGTCGATGTCGTGCGCATGATCGCCGCGGTCCAGAACGCCGAATAAGAACATTGGAGTCACTATGAGCAGAAAATACTTTGGTACCGATGGTATCCGTGGTCGCGTAGGCCAATTCCCGATCACCCCGGACTTCATGCTGAAACTCGGCTGGGCCGCCGGCATGGCCTTCCGCAAGCAGGGCACCTGCCGCGTATTGGTGGGCAAGGACACGCGGATCTCCGGCTACATGTTCGAATCCGCGCTCGAGGCAGGCCTGTCCGCGGCCGGTGCCGACGTGATGCTGCTCGGCCCGATGCCGACGCCGGCCATCGCCTACCTGACCCGCACCTTCCATGCCGAGGCCGGTATCGTCATCAGCGCCTCGCACAACCCCCATGACGACAATGGCATCAAGTTCTTCTCCGGTGCTGGCACCAAGCTGCCGGACGAAGTCGAGCTGATGATCGAGGAACTGCTCGACCAGCCGATGAATGTCGTCGAGTCCAGCAAGCTGGGCAAGGTCTCGCGCATCAATGACGCGGCGGGGCGCTACATCGAGTTCTGCAAGAGCAGCGTGCCCAGCAGCACCAGCTTCGAAGGCCTGAAGATCGTCGTGGACTGCGCTCATGGTGCCACCTACAAGGTCGCGCCGAGCGTGTTTCGTGAGTTGGGTGCCGATGTCACCGTGCTGCACGCCGCCCCGGATGGTCTGAACATCAACGAGGGCTGCGGTTCGACCCATATCGAATCGCTGCAGGCGGCGGTCCTGGTCGGTCATGCGGATCTCGGCATCGCCTTCGACGGCGACGGCGACCGCGTGCTGATGGTCGATCACACCGGTGCCATCGTCGACGGGGACGAGCTGCTGTTCATCATCGGTCGCGACATGCAGGAGCGTGGCAAGCTGCAGGGCGGCGTGGTCGGTACCTTGATGAGCAACCTGGGCCTGGAGCTGGCGTTCAAGGAACTGGATATCCCGTTCGTGCGGGCCAAGGTGGGCGATCGCTATGTCATGGCCGAACTGCTTGAGCGCGAATGGCTGCTGGGTGGTGAAAATTCCGGTCATGTCGTTTGTGGCAGTCACACCACCACTGGTGATGCGATCATCGCCGCGCTGCAGGTGCTGATGGCGCTCAAACGCCGTGGCGAAAACCTCGCCCAGGCCCGCCAGGCCGTGCGCAAATGCCCGCAGGTGCTGATCAACGTGCGCTTCGCGGCCGGCAAGAACGACCCGCTGGAGAACCCCCTGGTCAAGGAAGCCAGCGCCAAGGCCACCGAGGCGATGGCCGGTCGTGGGCGGGTGCTGTTGCGCAAGTCCGGTACCGAGCCGCTGGTGCGGGTGATGGTCGAAGGCGATGATGAAAACCAGGTGCGTGGCCATGCCGAAGCTCTGGCCAAGCTGGTCGAAGAAGTTTGTGCCTGAAAGAGGCTTGCCAGCGCAGATCTTGTTGGGTAAGATCTGCGCCCACTTTGACCGACGAGGTAAAGCATGCGTCGCCCCATGGTAGCTGGTAACTGGAAGATGCACGGTACCCGCGCCAGCGTCGTAGAGCTGACCCAGGGCTTGGGCAAATTGTCCCTGCCGAGCGGAGTGGAAGTCGCGGTGTTTCCACCATCCCTGTTCATCAATCAAGTGATTGATGGCTTGGAGGGTAAGGGAATCAACGTAGGCGCACAGAATTCTGCAGTACAGCCTGAACAAGGCGCTCTGACCGGCGAAGTTGCTCCGAGTCAGTTGGCTGAAGTCGGTTGCAAATATGTCTTGATTGGGCATTCCGAACGTCGCCAGATTATTGGTGAAAAAGACGAAGTGCTGAATCAAAAGTTTGCAGCCGCACAGAAAAGTGGTTTGACGCCAGTGCTGTGTATAGGGGAAACTCTTGCAGAGCGTGAGGCAGGCGAGACGCTCGAAGTTGTAGGGCGTCAACTAAGCAGTGTTATCGACGCGTTCGGTATCAAGGCTTTCGCCAATGCGGTTATTGCCTATGAGCCTGTTTGGGCCATTGGTACTGGTTTGACGGCCTCGCCACAGCAAGCCCAGGATGTGCATGCAGCCATCCGCAAGCAGTTGGCGGCGAAGGACGCCGAAGTTGCCGAAAAAGTGCAACTTCTCTACGGCGGCAGCGTGAAGGCGGCCAATGCGGCTGAACTGTTCGGCATGCCGGATATCGATGGGGGGCTCATTGGTGGAGCGTCCCTGAACGCAGACGAATTCGGTGCAATTTGTCGCGCCGCAGGAAACTGAACAAATGCTGGAAACAGTCGTAGTTGTTTTTCATCTGTTGGCAGCGTTGGCACTGGTTGTAATGGTGCTGCTGCAACAGGGTAAAGGTGCGGAAGCCGGTGCATCTTTCGGCGCAGGTGCTTCAAATACTGTGTTCGGAAGCCAAGGTTCCGCTACCTTTTTGAGTAAAGTTACTGCTATACTTGCTGCCACTTTCTTTTTGACTGCACTTGGGTTAGGATACTTCGCCAAGCAGCAGGCTCACCAGCTGACTCAAGTTGGTCTGCCAGATCCAGCAGTGCTGGAAGTCAAAGAGCCAAAGCCGGCAGTCAATGATGATGTACCGGTGCTCCAGCAGCAGAAGAGTGAAACCACCAATACTGGTGACGTACCTCCTCCAGCCAAAGAGCAGCAGTAACGGGTTTCAAGTAGTATTGCCGAGGTGGTGGAATTGGTAGACACGCAACCTTGAGGTGGTTGTGCCCATAGGGTGTAGGGGTTCGAGTCCCCTTCTCGGTACCAATTGAAGCATGAGAGCCCGCTTTAGCGGGCTTTCTTGCAGGTGGAGGTCGGATTGACCCGGCAAAGGGTTCAGTCTTATACTTTCGCCCCAGCTTTGTCGCGGGGTGGAGCAGCTTGGTAGCTCGTCGGGCTCATAACCCGAAGGTCGTTGGTTCAAATCCAGCCCCCGCAACCAGCTTCAGCAGAGCCCCTTTTCAGGGGCTTTTTGCTAGCCGAACAGTTTTCGGCGTCGTTGTCCAACGGCGCTTTCAGGGATGGGCGCTTCGCCCATTTTTTATTTGCACAGCATGCACGAGGGGGTTCAGGTGTCGAGCAAGCTAGAACAGTTGCAGGCCTTGTTGGCCCCGGTGGTCGAGGGCCTGGGCTACCAATGCTGGGGGATCGAATACGTCTCCCAAGGCAAGCATTCGGTACTGCGTATCTACATCGACAAGGAAGACGGGATCCTGGTGGACGACTGCGAAGCCGTCAGCCGTCAGGCAAGCGCCATTCTCGATGTGGAAGATCCGATCAGCTCTGAATATACCCTCGAGGTGTCCTCTCCAGGCATGGACCGCCCGCTGTTCACCTTAGAACAGTTTGCTGCGCATGCCGGCGAGCAGGTGAAGATCAAGCTGCGTACGCCCTTCGAGGGCCGTCGTAACTTCCAGGGCCTTCTCCGCGGTGTGGAGGAGCAGGATGTGGTGGTGCAGGTGGACCAGCACGAGTTCCTGTTGCCGATCGACTCGATCGACAAGGCCAATATTATTCCCAGTTTTGACTGAGACGTGCCGGGCCCGGTGAAAGATCCGGGGCCAATGGCTTGCGCAAGGCGAGGCGTACGATGAGCAAAGAAGTACTGCTGGTTGTTGAATCGGTATCCAACGAAAAGGGTGTACCGCCCGGCGTCATTTTCGAAGCGCTGGAAGTGGCCCTGGCCACTGCAACCAAAAAGCGTTTTGAAGACGAAGTCGACCTGCGTGTGGAAATCAACCGCCACACCGGTAGCTACGAGACCTTCCGTCGCTGGACGGTCGTCGAAGAAGCGGATCTGGATGATCCGGCAATCGAGGTCTGGCCAGCAAAGATTCAGGAAAGTCATCCTGAAGCCAAAGTTGGCGACGTGATCGAAGAGAAGATCGAGTCTATCGAGTTCGGTCGCATCGCTGCGCAAACCGCCAAGCAAGTCATCGTGCAGAAGGTTCGCGAAGCTGAGCGCGCCCAGGTGGTCGATGCTTACCGCGAGCGCGTGGGCGAGATCATCTCCGGTACCGTGAAGAAGGTCACCCGCGACAACGTCATCGTCGACCTGGGCAACAACGCCGAGGCGCTGCTGGCCCGCGAAGACATCATTCCCCGTGAGACCTTCCGTGTCGGCGTGCGCCTGCGTGCGCTGCTCAAGGAAATCCGCACCGAGAACCGCGGTCCTCAGCTGATCCTGTCGCGCACCGCGCCGCAGATGCTGATCGAGCTGTTCCGCATCGAAGTGCCGGAAATCGCCGAAGGCCTCATCGAAGTCATGGCCGCCTCCCGTGATCCGGGGTCGCGCGCCAAGATCGCCGTCCGCTCCAAGGACAAGCGCATCGACCCGCAAGGCGCCTGTATCGGCATGCGTGGTTCGCGCGTCCAGGCCGTATCCGGCGAGTTGGGTGGCGAGCGTGTGGATATCGTCCTGTGGGACGAGAACCCGGCGCAGTTCGTTATCAACGCCATGTCGCCGGCAGAGGTTGCCGCGATCATCGTTGATGAAGATGCCCATGCGATGGACATCGCCGTGGCCGAGGACAACCTGGCACAGGCCATCGGACGTGGCGGCCAGAACGTCCGCCTGGCCAGCCAGCTGACTGCCTGGACCCTGAACGTGATGACCGAGAAGGACATCCAGGCCAAGCAACAGGCTGAGACAGGCGACATCCTGCGCAACTTCATCGAGGAACTGGAAGTCGACGAGGAGCTGGCACAAGTGCTGGTCGACGAAGGCTTCACCAGCCTTGAAGAAATTGCCTACGTACCGTTGGAAGAAATGCTCAACATCGATGGCTTTGACGAGGACATCGTCAATGAGCTCCGCGCTCGAGCCAAGGACCGTTTGTTGACCAAGGCCATCGCTACCGAAGAAAAACTGGCAGACGCCCATCCGGCTGAAGACCTGCTCTCCCTCGAGGGCATGGACAAGGACCTGGCGGCGGAACTGGCGGTGCGCGGCGTGGTTAACCGCGAAGACCTGGCCGAGCAGTCGATTGACGACCTGCTCGACATCGACGGCATCGACGAAGAGCGTGCCGGCAAGTTGATCATGGCCGCCCGAGCCCACTGGTTCGAGTAATTAGGCGCGGCCTGAGGAGAGAAGTGCATGACGCAAGTCACGGTGAAAGAACTGGCCCAAGAGGTCGAGGCACCGGTAGAGCGCCTGCTGCAGCAGATGCGTGAGGCAGGTCTGCCGCACACCGACGCCGGTCAGGTAGTGACCGACAATGAGAAGCAGACCCTGCTGACTCATTTGAAGAGCAGCCACAAGAGCAAGGCGGAAGAGCCGCGCAAGATCACCTTGCAGCGCAAGACCACCAGCACTCTGCGTGTCGCCGGTAGCAAGAGCATCAGCGTAGAAGTACGCAAGAAGAAAGTATTCGTGCAGCGCAGCCCGGAAGAGATCCAGGCTGAGCAGAAACGCGAGCAGGAAGAGCGCCGCGCCGCCGAAAATGCAGCGCGCGAGAAGGTTGACGCCGAAGTTCGCCAGCGCAACGAGGAGCAGGCACGCCGTCAGGCTGCCGAGGCCCCGGCCGCGGCGCCAGCGCCCAAGGCCGAGCCTGCCCCGGCTGCTGCCCCGGTAGTGGCCAACGCGCCGGTGTCCGAAGACGCCGCCGCCCGTGCCGCCGAGCGCAAGAAAGACGAGACCCGTCGCAACGAAAGCCGTACCCGTGATGATGATCGTCGCGGTGGTGGCCCGGCTGCGGCCGGTCGTGGCGAAGCGCCGCGCATGTCGGTCAAGGTCAAGGTCAAGGAAAAGGAAAAGGCTCCGACTCCGCGCGCCGCACCTCGCACCACCGACGAAGAAAGCGATGGCTTCCGTCGTGGCCGCGGTGGCAAGGGCAAGGGCAAGAAGCGCAATGCGCACGGCTTCCAGAGCCCGACTGGTCCGGTCATTCGTGACGTGACCATCGGCGAGACCATCACCGTCTCGGAACTGGCGCAACAGATGTCGGTCAAGGCCGCTGAAGTCGTCAAGTTCATGTTCAAGCTGGGCACCCCGGTCACCATCAACCAGGTGCTCGACCAGGAAACCGCTCAGCTGGTTGCCGAAGAGCTGGGCCACAAGGTCACCCTGGTCAGCGACACTGCCCTGGAAGACTCCCTGGCCGAATCGCTGAAGTTCGAAGGTGAGACCACCTCGCGTGCTCCGGTCGTGACCGTCATGGGCCACGTCGACCACGGCAAGACCTCGCTGCTCGACTACATCCGTCGTGCCAAGGTGGCCGCTGGCGAAGCCGGTGGTATCACCCAGCACATCGGTGCCTACCACGTCGAAACCGACCGCGGCATGGTCACCTTCCTCGACACCCCCGGCCACGCTGCGTTTACCCAGATGCGTGCCCGTGGTGCCAAGGCGACCGACATCGTCATCCTGGTGGTGGCGGCGGACGACGGTGTGATGCCACAGACCCGCGAAGCCGTTCAGCACGCGAAAGCTGCTGGCGTTCCGCTGGTTGTCGCGGTGAACAAGATCGACAAGCCGGGTGCCGACCTCGATCGCATCCGTAACGAGCTGTCGGTCGAAGGCGTGACCTCCGAGGACTGGGGTGGTGACACGCCGTTCGTCAAGGTTTCGGCGAAGATGGGTACCGGCGTCGACGAACTGCTCGAAGCTGTCCTGCTGCAGGCCGAGATCCTCGAACTCAAGGCCACTCCGACCGCTCCTGGTCGCGGTGTCGTGGTCGAGTCGCGTTTGGACAAGGGTCGCGGCCCGGTGGCCACCATCCTGGTTCAGGACGGTACCCTGCGTCAGGGCGACATGGTCCTGGTCGGCTCGAACTATGGCCGCGTACGTGCCATGCTCGACGAGAACGGCAAGCCTGTGAAGGAAGCCGGCCCGTCGATCCCGGTCGAGATCCTTGGCCTGGACGGCACGCCCGACGCTGGCGAAGAGATGTCGGTGGTTGCCGACGAGAAGAAAGCGCGTGAAGTTGCGCTGTTCCGTCAAGGCAAGTTCCGCGAGGTCAAGCTGGCCCGTGCGCACGCCGGCAAGCTGGAAAACATCTTCGAGACCATGGGTCAGGAAGAGAAGAAGACCCTCAACATCGTCCTCAAGACCGATGTGCGTGGTTCCCTCGAAGCGCTGCAGGGTTCGCTCGGCAGCCTGGGCAACGACGAAGTTCAGGTACGCGTCATTGGTGGCGGCGTCGGTGGTATCACCGAGAGCGACGCCAACCTGGCACTGGCCTCGAACGCGGTGCTGTTCGGCTTCAACGTGCGTGCCGATGCCGGCGCGCGCAAGATCGTCGAGCAGGAAGGTCTGGATATGCGTTACTACAACGTGATCTACGACATCATCGAAGACGTCAAGAAGGCCCTGACCGGCATGCTCGGCAGCGATGTTCGCGAGAACATCCTGGGTGTGGCCGAAGTGCGCGACGTGTTCCGTTCGCCGAAGTTCGGCGCCATCGCTGGCTGTATGGTCATCGAGGGTACCGTGTACCGCAACCGTCCGATCCGCGTACTGCGCGATGACGTGGTGATCTTCGAAGGCGAGCTGGAATCGCTGCGTCGCTTCAAGGACGATGCCTCCGAAGTGCGTAACGGCATGGAGTGTGGTATTGGCGTCAAGAGCTACAACGACGTCAAGGTCGGCGACAAGATCGAAGTCTTCGAGAAAGTCCAGGTGGCTCGTACCCTGTAAGGGGCGAGCGTGGCGCAGGCCCCGTCGTAAGGCGGCTGGCGGCGCCTCACAAGGTAGCGCCCGGTCAGGCTTCAGCCTGACCGGGCGTTTGCCGCTTTACGTTACAGGTAGCAAGAATGGCAAAAGAATACAGCCGTACCCAACGTATCGGCGATCAGATGCAGCGTGAGCTGGCAGAGCTGATCCGCCGTGAAGTCAAAGACCCGCGTGTCGGCCTGGTGACCATCACCGCCGTGGACGTCAGCCGCGACCTGGGCCATGCCAAGGTTTTCATCACCGTCATGGGCGAAGAAACGCCCGACGCCGTGAAGCAGTCGCTCAAGGCGCTGAACAGTGCCGCCAGCTTCCTGCGCCTGCACTTGGGTCGCTCGATGCAGCTGCGCAGCGTGCCGCAGTTGCACTTCCACTTCGATGAGAGCGTCAGCCGTGGTGTCCACCTGTCGGCACTGATCGAACGTGCGGTGGCCGAAGACCGCCTGCACAAGGATGCCGACGAGCTGGACGCCAAGGAGTAAGCGGTGGCCCAGGTCAAACGTATTCGCCGCAACGTCAGCGGCATCATCCTGCTCGACAAGCCGCTGGGGTTCACCTCCAACGCCGCGCTGCAGAAGGTTCGCTGGTTGCTCAACGCGGAAAAGGCCGGCCACACCGGCAGCCTCGACCCGCTGGCCACCGGCGTGCTGCCGCTGTGCTTCGGCGAGGCGACCAAGTTCTCGCAGTACCTGCTCGATTCCGACAAGGGCTACGAGACGGTCATGCAGATGGGGCAGACTACCAGCACCGCAGATGCCGAAGGCGAAGTCCTGCAGACCCGCGAAGTGACCGTTGGTCGCGCCGACATCGAGGCCGTGATCCCGCGTTTCAAGGGTGGAATCCTCCAGGTGCCGCCGATGTACTCGGCCCTCAAGCGTGATGGCCAGCCGCTGTACAAGCTGGCTCGTGCAGGAGAGGTAGTGGAGCGCGAGGCGCGTTCTGTTACTATTAGCCGCTTGGAGTTGCTCGAGTGCGAAGGCACCCGTGCGCGCCTTTCGGTTGGATGCAGCAAAGGCACCTATATCCGCACCCTGGTGGAGGATATCGGTGAGGCGCTGGGCTGTGGTGCCTACGTCGCCGAACTGCGTCGTACCCAGGCGGGCCCCTTCGAGCTGGCACAGACCGTGACGCTCGAGGAACTCGAACAAGCCCACGCCGAAGGCGGCAACGAAGCGCTCGATCGCTTCCTGATGCCTTCTGACAGCGGGCTGCAGGACTGGCCACTGGTGCTGCTGTCCGAGCACAGCGCGTTCTACTGGCTGCATGGTCAGGCAGTACGTGCGCCGGACGCGCCGCAGTTCGGCATGGTCCGGGTACAGGATCACAATGGTCGCTTCATCGGTATCGGTGAAGTGAGCGAAGACGGGCGCGTTGCGCCGCGTCGACTGATTCGGTCGGAATGACCGGAACCACGGGTAGAGGCTTATGCTGAAACCGGTGGATACGAGGTTGGCTGTTATTAGGCACGGTCACACCTCTTCTTTTTAATACGGGGACTTGTCCCTGGCCTATTGGACCCCGCTCGCGGGATCCGTTTATCAGGAGAAGCCAAATGGCCCTCAGCGTCGAAGAAAAAGCTCAAATTGTTGCCGATTACCAGCAAGCCGCCGGCGATACCGGTAGCCCGGAAGTGCAGGTTGCTCTGCTGACCTTCAACATCAACAAGCTGCAAGGCCACTTCAAGGCCAACGATAAAGACCACCACTCCCGTCGTGGTCTGATCCGTATGGTCAACCAGCGTCGTAAGCTGCTGGATTACCTGAAGGGCAAAGACACCACTCGTTACAGCGCCCTGATCGGTCGCCTGGGCCTGCGTCGCTAATAGCGGTCTGGCCAGTGGTGTTGCATGGCGTGTCGCATGCATCGGCAGGGTTGCCCGGCAACCCTGGCGTTGGACACGCCACGCGATCAGCGAGGTTGGCAGCCTGGTCCGTCGTGCGGTTTATCCGCCCGGCGCCAGGCTCCCAGCCTCGTGTTGTATCTGGACGGTCAATGGGGCCGATTCCCCGTTCTGCCCAAGAATTCGCAAGAACCAGTTCCCCCAAGAGCCACTGAAGAAGGTAGGAAACCGTGAACCCGGTAATCAAGAAATTCCAGTTCGGTCAATCGACCGTAACCCTCGAAACGGGCCGCATCGCCCGTCAGGCCACCGGCGCCGTGCTGGTCACCGTCGACAACGATGTCACCGTGCTGGTGACCGTGGTTGGCGCCAAGCAGGCTGATCCGGGCAAGGGCTTCTTCCCGCTGTCCGTGCACTACCAGGAAAAGACCTACGCCGCCGGCAAGATCCCAGGCGGTTTCTTCAAGCGTGAAGGCCGTCCTTCCGAGAAGGAAACCCTGACCTCGCGCCTGATCGACCGTCCGATCCGCCCGCTGTTCCCTGAAGGCTTCATGAACGAAGTCCAGGTCGTCTGCACCGTGGTTTCCACCAGCAAGAAGACCGATCCGGACATCGCCGCGATGATCGGTACCTCGGCTGCCCTGGCTATCTCCGGCATTCCGTTCGAAGGCCCGATCGGCGCCGCCCGCGTGGCCTTCCATGAAAGCACCGGCTACCTGCTGAACCCGACCTACGAGCAACTGGCTGCCTCGAGCCTGGACATGGTCGTTGCCGGTACCTCCGATGCGGTACTGATGGTTGAGTCGGAAGCCAAAGAGCTGACCGAAGACCAGATGCTGGGTGCCGTACTGTTCGCCCACGACGAATTCCAGGCTGTCATCCAGGCTGTCAAAGAGCTGGCTGCCGAAGCGGCCAAGCCGACCTGGGACTGGAAACCTGCTGCGGCCAACACCGAGCTGTTCAACGCCATCCGTGCCGAGTTCGGCGAAGCCGTTTCCCAGGGCTACACCATCACCGTCAAGGCTGACCGTTACGCCCGCCTGGGCGAGCTGCGCGATCAGGCGATCGCCAAGTTCTCCGGTGAAGAAGGCCAGCCTTCGGCTGGTGAAGTCAAAGACATCTTCGGCGAAATCGAATACCGCACCGTTCGCGAAAACATCGTCAACGGCAAGCCGCGTATCGACGGTCGCGACACCAAGACCGTGCGTCCGCTGAACATCGAAGTCGGCGTTCTGCCGAAGACCCATGGTTCGGCGCTGTTCACCCGCGGCGAAACCCAGGCCCTGGTCGTCGCGACCCTGGGTACTGCCCGTGACGCCCAGCTGCTGGACACCCTCGAAGGCGAGAAGAAAGACCCCTTCATGCTGCACTACAACTTCCCGCCGTTCTCGGTGGGCGAGTGTGGTCGCATGGGCGGTGCCGGCCGTCGCGAAATCGGCCACGGCCGTCTGGCCCGTCGTTCGGTCCAGGCCATGCTGCCGGCCGCCGACGTGTTCCCGTACACCATCCGCGTGGTGTCGGAAATCACCGAGTCCAACGGTTCCAGCTCCATGGCTTCGGTCTGCGGCGCCTCGCTGGCCCTGATGGATGCCGGCGTGCCGATGAAAGCCCCGGTTGCCGGTATCGCCATGGGTCTGGTCAAGGAAGGCGAGAAGTTTGCCGTCCTGACCGACATCCTCGGTGACGAAGACCACCTGGGCGACATGGACTTCAAGGTAGCCGGTACCGCCAAGGGCGTCACCGCGCTGCAGATGGACATCAAGATCAACGGCATCACCGAAGAGATCATGGAGATCGCCCTGGGCCAGGCCCTGGAAGCGCGCCTGAACATCCTCGGCCAGATGAACCAGATCATCGGCGAGTCGCGTACCGAGCTGTCGGCCAACGCCCCGACCATGATCGCGATGAAGATCGACACCGACAAGATCCGTGACGTCATCGGCAAGGGTGGCGCCACCATCCGCGCCATCTGCGAAGAGACCAAGGCTTCGATCGATATCGAAGACGACGGCTCGATCAAGATCTTCGGCGAGACCAAGGAAGCCGCGGACGCTGCCAAGCAGCGCATCCTGGGCATCACCGCCGAGGCCGAGATCGGCAAGATCTACGTCGGCAAGGTCGAGCGCATCGTCGACTTCGGCGCCTTCGTCAACATCCTGCCGGGCAAGGACGGCCTGGTGCACATCTCCATGCTGAGCGATGCTCGCGTCGAGAAGGTCACCGACGTGCTGAAGGAAGGCCAGGAAGTCGAAGTGCTGGTACTGGACGTGGACAACCGCGGCCGTATCAAACTGTCGATCAAGGACGTTGCCGCTGCCAAGGCATCGGGCGTCTAAGCCTCACCAGGCTGACAGGAAGGACCCTTCGGGGTCCTTTTTTTATGCCTGTGGCTTTGTCTTGTGGACTTGCATCTTGCATGCAGGATTTTGCCCGGGCTTGCAAATTGCACGATCATCGCTGTCGGTTAGAATTGATAAGCTGTTGATTTATAAGAATTAATATTTATTAGGAAAGCTGGCACACGCCCTGCAACATCACTTCTACCTGACGCCAGGAACTACGGCGCAGACCTTTCGAAAAACAGGAGTGACCCACATGAAGAAGTTCGCCATTGCTGCCGCTACTGCCACCGCTCTGACCCTGACCATGGCTAACGCGGCGTTCGCTGCCCAGTCCACCCAGGCCCCGATGACGCTGGCGGCCGGTGAGGTGACCAAAGCCAAGGAAGCTACTTCCGACACCTGGATCACCACCAAGGTGAAGGCTGACCTGATGACCGAGAAAGGCGTGCCAGGCAGTGACATCAAGGTCGAAACCAACAAAGGCGTAGTGTCCCTGTCCTCGGACGTGGCCATTACCGACGCGCAGAAGGATATGGCAGTCGCCATCGCCAAGAAGATCAAGGGCGTCCAAGCCGTCTCGGCTGATGGCCTGAAGTCCGAGTAAGGAATGTCCCGTCGGCCAAAAGGATTTGGCCACCCCTTCAAGCACAAGCCCCGGCATCTGCCGGGGCTTTTACTTGCGCTTCCCTGTAGGAGCGGCCTTGTGCCGCGAAAGGGGCGCACAGCGGCCCCAGGTTCTGAGCCACCATCGAATTGCCGGGGCTGCTGTGCAGCCCTTTCGCGGCACAAGGCCGCTCCTACACAAGGCGTTATAGCGCCGGATTACGTGCGATCACATCGCTCTCGAAGCACACCTGTTCCACGATCAAAGGCTCCACCAAAGGCCTGCTGTCCCGGAAATGCGCCGTCTGGGTATGGGCCTCATATGCAGCGTCGTCCTGGTAGATCTCGTACAGGTAGATCACATCCGGACTCTCCCGATCCTGGGCCACATCGAACACCAGGCAGCCCGGCTCGGTGGCCACCGAAGCGGCGGCATTGGCCTTGATCGCCGTCAGGAAAGCTTCGTCAGTACCGGGTTTCACACGTGTCTTGATAAACAGGCAGTACACAGGAAGCTCCTTTTGTTTTAGATTCTGTTTTGAATTGTATACAAAAAAGGAGCCTTGCTCATGTCCGAACTACCTGCCCGCCCAGGTCGCCTGAATGGCCTGCGTCATATTGCCTTGCTGGTCCCCAACCTGGAGGAATGCGAGCGCTTCTACGTGGATGTGCTGGGCATGGAGGTGCTGAACCGCGCCAACGAAGACCTGGTCTACCTCACCTGCGGTAACGATAACCTGTCGCTGGGACGTGGCGCCGGAGCGGCCAACGGGCTGCAGACCCTGGATCACTATGGATTCATCGTCGACAGCGTGGAGGAACTCGAAGCCTGGTATCAGTACTTCAAGGCCCACGGCGTGACGCTGCTGGATCGCCCCTTCAATCATGGCGATGGTGCCCGCAGCTTCCATTTGCTGGACCCTGCGGGGAACAAGGTGCAGCCGTTGTATCACCCGGCGGTATCGGGGCAGCGGCTGGTCTGATGGTATCGATTGCCTGTGCTGCCCTCATCGCCGGCAAGCCGGTGATGAGGGTGACTCGGTAATGAAGGGTTACTCGGCATCCAGATGCATCGGTGTCACCACTCGGCCATCGCTCTCTGCCTGGCCGAGATTGGTGTCGATGAAGTACACCCGGTCATCCTCCAGCTGGCCCTTGTCCACCAGGTAGTCCTTGATGCTGCTGGCGCGTTCCTGGCCGAGTGTGCGCAGCAGCGCGGCGCTTTCCGCCCAGGACTTGATAACCGCCTCGCGCAGCTTGGCGCTGCGTTCGTCACGCCCCAGCTTCTCCCACTCGGCCGGTGGCTGCTGCTTGAGACGGGTACGGTAGATGCCTTCGAGCATCGCCGGCTTGTCGCTATCGTCCACCACCAGCAGCGAGGCGTTGGCCGGTACCTTGTCGCCGCGGCGCTGGAGGATCTTGTACCAGGTGGCCTGGTACTCGCGCTCCAGGCGCTGCTGGGCGATCAGCGGGCCGTCACTGCTCTGGGCGGCGGTGCCCTCGATCTCCAGGCGCAGCTCAGGGCGCTCTTTCAGGGCCGAAGCGAGCTTGTCCAGGGACGCCTGCACTTCAGGGGTAAGGTCGCTGGAGCCTGCCGCGAACGAGACGTTGCCCAAATCTTCCGAACCGCCGCCGGCGACCAGCCCGCCGAGCAGCTTGAACGGCGCCTGGGCCGCGCGCAGCACCAGGTTGCGCAGGGTCTGCCAGACGATCGGCATCACGCTGAACTGCGGGTTGTTGAGGTCGCCCGATACCGGCAACTCGATGGAGATCCTGCCTTCGGTGTCCTTGAGCAGGGCGACGGCCAGGCGGATCGGCAGGTCCACGGCGTCCGGGCTGTCGACCTTCTCGCCCAGTTGCAGCTGTTCGATCACCACCTTGTTCTCGGCCTTGAGCTGGCCGTTGGTGATCAGGTAGTGCAGGTCGAGGTTCAGCCGGCCCTTGCGGATGCGCATGCCCGCGAACTTGCCGGAGTAGGGGGTGAGCGTGGTCAGCTCGACACGCTTGAAGCTGGTGGCGATGTCCAGGCTGGCCAGCGGGTTGAACGGGTTGAGCGCACCTTTGATGGTGACCGGTGCGTAGCGGTCCACCTTGCCCTTGATATCCACCTTGGCCGGCAACGGCTTGCGGTTGTCGATGGTACCGATCTGGCCGTTGAGCTGCTGTACGGCAGTGGCGAAGTTGGGGGTCAGGGTCAGGTCCGCGAAGTTGGCCGAACCATCGTTGATACTGATCTGGCCGATACGGATGCCCAGTTCCTTGCCGCCGCTGGACGCGGCCGGCTTGCTCGGCGCCGCGGCTGGCTTGTCCGCGGGTTGCGGGATCAGCAGGTCGTCGACGTTGGTGGTGCGGTCTTCGTTGATGATGAAGCGCGCATAGGGTTGCAGCAGGGTAACCTTGTCGATCGACAGGGCATCGCCGTGCACATAGGACAGGCCGTCGACGTTGACCTGCTGCCATTTGACGAAATCGCGGTTCTTGATGGTGTCCAGGGTGTGCAGCTGGTTGGCCTGGGCCTTGCCGGTGATGCTGAAGGCCAGTGGCTCGGTGCTCTTGAGGTCGACCTTGAGGTCGCTGGAGAGCATGCCGCTGCGCAGTTCCAGGCGGATGAACGGGCTGATGTAGGCCTGGGCCACCCGCAGGTCGATGTCGCGGGTGGCGACGTCGAGTTTCGCGCTGACTGGCGCCAGGTTGACCTGACCCGCGGCCTGCAACTTGCCTTGCTTGCCCACGCCGGTGTCGAGCTTGAGGGTGAAGGGTGACTGGTTGAGGCTGTCGAAGTTCTGCAGGTCGAGGTTGAGTGGGCCGACATCCAGGGCCACGGGCTCTTTCTGGCTACGGTCAGCCAGGTGAATGAGGTAGTTGCGCGCCTGCACGTCCTTGAGCAGCACCTGCCAGGGTTTGCTCGGCTCCTTGGCGGCCTGTTGTTCCGGAGTCGGTTCGGCGGCTGCGGGTTCTGCCTTTTCCTTGGGCGTGGGCTTGGCCGGCTGGCTGGCGAACAGCTTCTGCCAATCGAGCTGGCCGTCCTTCTCCAGGGCCGCCCAGGTCTCCAGCTTCTCACTGCGGATCTTGCCGACGGTGACCAGCTGTTTGGCCAGGTCGATGGAGGTCTCGCTCACCTCCAGGCTGGCCAGGCGGGCCAGCGGGCGCCCGTCCGGGGCCTGGATGGCGAAGGGCGCGACCCGCACCGAGGTGTTGTCGAGCAGCAGCTCGGTTTCCTTGGCGAGGTTGAGCTTGTAGTGGGTGTCGAGGCTGACCATGCCGTCTTCCAGCACCAGCGGCACGGCGTCGCGCACATAAGGCCAGAACAGCTTCATCTTGCCGTCGGTGACCTTGAGGGTGCCTTCGGAGGCGATCGGCGACAGGCTCAGGGTGCCGCTCCAGTCGATGCGCCCACCAGCCGGGCCGTTGGCCACCAGGGTCATGTCGGCGTTGTCGTCGGGCAGGGTACTGAGGTTCTTCAGCTCCAGGTTCATCGAGTCGTAAAGGAACTCGATTGGCTCGCTCGGGCGCAGGTCCTGGAAATGCAGGTAGCCTTCGCTGAGCTTGATGCTGGCGATGCGCAGCGGGAATGGGTCGCTTGGCGGCTCCTCCGGCTTGGGCTCGCTGGGCGGGATCTTGAACAACTGGGCCAGGTTGAGGCTGCCGTCCTTGGCGAACAGCAGCTCGGTGCGCGGCTTGTCCAGCTCCACGGCGTCCAGGCGCAGGGCCTTGGTCCACAGGCTGTCGAGGGACAGGTTGGCATACAGGCGCTCGAAGCCGACCTGCTCCTTGCCGGGCTCGCCAATCTGCAGGCCCCAGAGGGTCAGTTCAAGGCTGAACGGGTTGAGCTCGATGCGCTGCAGGTGCGCCGGCACCGTGGCGTATTGCGCCAGTTGCTGGTTGGCGATGCGCAGGGCGACACCGGGGAGAATGAAAAAGCCGAGCAGGCCGTACAGGGCCACGAGGGCCAGCAGTGCGCCGATAGCGCGGGTCAATCCTTTGGGCATGTGTCGCATCGTCTGTATCAGGCTGGAGTGCTTGGAGTATGGCACGTTAAATCGGTTCCGATGAACGGAGCAAAATACCTCATTCGATGCCCATGCGCCGCCGTGCGCGGTGCGCCGAACCGTCGCGCATGGCCCAGCGCAGCACCGGGGCGGTGTTGTTAAGGCCCAGGCGGATCATGCGCCGCTCGAACGCGCCCTGGTGCAGGCCGAGCATTTCGCTGGCCCATTCGGGCAGCAGGTCGATGCCGGCGTTGAGCATCAGCTTGCCCACCGGCTCGGCCATCCGGCTGGGCGCCGGGGCCTTGAGCAGGATGTCCATCACCTCCAGGCTGCGCGCGTCGCACTGCAGTTGCGGGCGCATGCGCCGCAGGTACTCGTCGACCTCGGCGCAGGAGCGTGGCACGTCACGTGCGCCGAGGCGCTCGGCGATCAGCGCGATCTCGTCGTAGTAGGCGTCCTGCTCGGCGCGTGGCAGGCGAGGATTGCGATAACGCAGGTGGGCGGCGAGGAAGCTGCTGACTTCGGCCACATGCACCCAGGTCAGCAGGTCGGGGTCGCTCGCCGCATAGGGACGGCCATCGGGCGCGGTGCCGGTCACCTTGAGGTGGATGGTGCGAACCTTGTCGATCAGCCACTCGGCGTCGCGGGTCGAGCCGAAGGTGGTGCCGGAGATGAACTGGCTGGTACGGCGCAGGCGTCCGAGCAGATCCTGGCGGAAGTTCGAATGGTCCCACACCCCGGCCAGTGCCAGCGGGTGCAGCAGTTGCAGCATCAACGCGCTGATACCGCCCACCAGCATGCTGGGGAAGTCGCCATGTACCTGCCAGCTGATGCTCTTTGGGCCGAACAGGCCGGGATCACCCTTGGGCGATTCCAGGTCGAGCTGGCCGAGGGCCAGCCCGGTGAGGCTCATGACCTGGGTTTCGATGCGACGACGTAGGACTTCCATGGCGACCTGTGCTGGCCGCCATGGCGGCCGTCTATGAATTGAGGCGTATGTCCATTGGCCTGGCGTCTCCCGGGCCGGCGGGGGCGTGCGTCTCGAGCGCGCCTCCGTGGATATGATAAACCGTGGGCTCCTCGGAAAAATACGGTGTGAGGTGGGCCATGAAGACCTGGTGGTCTTCGCTGGTCTCGAAGCCAGGCGTGTGATCCTCGAGGGATTGCCACTGTACGATCAGGTTGAAGTGATGGGGTGTTTCGATCCCTTGCGCGAGCAGGTGGCTGAGGTACCCTTTGGCCCGACTGAGCAGAGGGGCGACTTCGGCGAAGGCGTGCCTGAAACTGTCGATGCGCGCCTGCTGGATGGGAAGAATGGCGATTTCGTAGATCATGGCGGTCCTCATGATTGGGTTGGGCGAGGGGGCGTCAAGCGTTGCTGGGTTCGGCCGCAGGCACGACCGCAATGGCGATCTTTCCTTGCAGGCCATTGTTGGGGCTTTGCAGCCGGGCATGGGCGAGCGCAACGTCGGCCAGGGGATAGATGGCGCCCACATGTGGCCGCAGTTGTCCGCGCTCGACCAGCGCGCTCAGCTCATCGAGCTTGCCGCGCTGCTGCCGGGTGAAGACGAAGTGATAGCTCGCGTTCTTGCCCCAGGCCTGAATGAGGTTCTGTGGTTGCGCGATGTCCACGATCGACACCACGCGCCCCAACTGGGCCAGGGCGTCCGGGCTGCGAGACAGGGTATCGCCGCCAATGGTGTCGAATACCACGTCGACGCCATGGCCTGCGGTTTCCTTGAGGATGACATCGACATAGTCCTGGCGCTCGTAGTCGATGACCACATCGGCGCCCATGCGTCGCGCGAATTCGGCATTCGCTTCGCGTACCGTGGTGAAGACCCTGGCGCCCATGGCCTTGGCCAGCTGGATCGCCACATGGCCGACGCCGCCGGCACCGCCATGCACCAGGATGCTCTCGCCCACCCTGAGCGCCGCGCGGACCACCAGCGCCTCCCAGGCCGTGCCGCCGACCAGGCTCAGGCTTGCCGCCTCGAGATGGCTCAGCGACGGCGGCTTCCGGCCGACGATGCCTTCGGCGGCGACGTGGTATTCGGCATAGCTGCCCGCGCCCTCGAAGATCTGCGGGGTGTACCACACCTCGTCACCGGGGCTGAACGCCGTCACCCCAGGCCCGACGGCCTCGACGACGCCGGAGACGTCGTGCCCGGTGATGGCCGGCAGCGGCACCAGGTCGGGATAGTCGCCGCGACGCACCTGGTAGTCCAGCGGATTGACGGAGGTGGCATGCACCCTGACCAGTACCTGCCCGGCCTTTGGCACCGGCTTGGCGATGTCACGATAGACGAATGCATCCGGGCCGCCGAAGGCATCCAGTATCAACGCTTTCATGGTGTTTCCTCGCTTCTATAAAAAGGGATATCGAGAAATGTCGATATATAAAGTGAGATCAAGCTGCTTTTCTGTTTCTGGGCGCCTGGCAGGCACCTCGGGGATTGCTCCTTGATTTCGTTAAAACGGGATATCGAGAAATATCGATATAGTGAGGTAAAAGCAAACCCTACAGGTCGCTCCCGATCAGCTCGGCGAGCGCGCTGATGGCTGCTTCGTTGCGCTTGTAGTAGGTCCACTGGCCAATGCGGCGGACCTCGACCAGGCCTGCACGCTGCAGGGTGGCCAGGTAGTCGGACACCGTTGACTGCGACAGCCCCACGCCTTCCTGGATACTGCTCACACAGACACCCACGGTGTGAACGTCACCTTCGTCCTGTGGAGGAAAGTGATTCACCGGGTCTTTCAAGCCTTTGAGGATCTCGAGGCGTGTGCGGTTCGAGAGTGCCTTGAATACGTCGAGCAGTTCCATGACGCGATAATATCGGTATTTACCGATATGTCAATTCACCGCAGGACGGCCGGCAGCGGCCGCCCTGCGAAGCGGCCTATTGGTTCAGGCGTTTGTCGATCAGGCCCTGGACCACGCTCGGGTCGGCGAGGGTGGAGGTGTCGCCCAGGTTGTCCAGTTCATTGCAGGCGATCTTGCGCAGGATGCGCCGCATGATCTTGCCCGAGCGGGTCTTGGGCAGGGCAGGGGCCCACTGGATCAGCTCGGGTTTGGCGAAGCTGCCGATCTCCTTGCTGACCAGGGCCAGCAGTTCGGCCTTGAGCGCGTCGTCCGGCGTCACGCCGTTCATGGGAGTGACGAAGGCATACACACCCTGGCCCTTGAGGTCGTGGGGATAACCCACCACGGCGGCCTCGGCGACGCTGTCGTGCAGCACCAGGGCGCTCTCCACCTCGGCGGTGCCGATACGGTGGCCGGAAACATTGATCACATCGTCGATGCGCCCGGTGATCCAGTAGTCGCCATCGGCATCGCGGCGGGCGCCGTCGCCGGTGAAGTAGTAGCGGGGCATCGGCTTGAAGTAGGTGTCGACCATGCGCTGGTGGTCGCCGTAGACGCTGCGGATCTGCCCGGGCCAGCTGGCCTTGATCGCCAGCAGCCCGGCGCCGGGGCCTTCGATCAGCTTGCCTTTGTCGTCCAGCAGTACCGGTTGCACGCCGAACATCGGCTGGGTGGCGCAGCCCGGCTTGAGCCGTGGCGTGCCGGGGAGGGGGGTGAGCATGATGCCGCCGGTCTCGGTCTGCCACCAGGTGTCGACGATGGGGCAGCGTTTCTTGCCGACCTCTTCGAAATACCATTCCCAGGCTTCCGGGTTGATCGGCTCGCCGACGCTGCCGAGCAGGCGCAGGGTCTCGCGTGAGGTGCCCTGCAAGGGGCCGGCACCTTCGCGCATCAGCGCGCGCAGGGCGGTGGGCGCGGTGTAGAAGATGTTCACCCGGTGTTTGTCGACCACTTGCCAGAAGCGCGAGGTGTCGGGGTAGTTGGGCACGCCCTCGAACATCAGCGAAATCGCGCCGTTGGCCAGTGGGCCATAGACGATATAGCTGTGGCCGGTGACCCAGCCGACGTCGGCGGTGCACCAGAACACCTCGCCGTCGCGGTAGTCGAACACGGTCTTGAAGGTCATGGTCGCCTGCAGCAGGTAGCCGGCGGTGGTGTGCAGCACGCCCTTGGGCTTGCCGGTGCTGCCCGAGGTGTAGAGGATGAACAGCGGATCCTCGGCGTTCATCGGCTCGGCCGGGCAGTCGTCAGCGGCCTTTTCCGTCACCTCGTGATACCAGAGATCACGCCCTTCGCTCCAGGCCACCTCAGCGCCGGTACGCTTGATCACGAATACGCTGCTCACCGCCGGGCAACTGGCGAGGGCCTTGTCGACGTTCTGCTTGAGCGGAACGCGCTTGCCGCCACGCACGCCTTCGTCAGCGGTGATCACGGTGCGGCAGTCGGCGTCGAGGATGCGGTCGCGCAGGGCGTCGGGGGAGAAGCCGCCGAACACCACCGAGTGGATGGCGCCGATGCGCGTGCAGGCGAGCATGGCGTAGGCGGCCTCGGGGATCATCGGCATATAGATGCACACCCGGTCGCCTTTGTTCACACCACGGGCTTTCAGGGCGTTGGCCAGGCGGCAGACCTGGCGGTGCAGTTCGCGGTAGCTGATGGCCTTGCTGTCCGCGGGATCGTCGCCTTCCCAGAGCAGGGCGGTTTGCTCGCCGCGCTGGGCCAGGTGGCGATCGATGCAGTTATGGCTGACGTTGAGCTGGGCGCCGTCGAACCAGCGGGCGCTGCCGGTGTTCAGGTCGCATTGCTGCACGCTTGACCAGGGCTTGATCCAGTCCAGGCGCTTGGCCTGTTCGGCCCAGAAGGCGTCGGGATCATCCACCGACTGGCGGTAGAGGCGGCGGTATTCGTCGTCGCTGAGGGTGGCGGACTGGCTCACGGCCAGGGCCTGGGGATAGTCGCGGATATCGAACATGGCGGGTGGTCCTGCTCTTGTTAGGGGCGAGGGACTGCAACGGCTATTCGATGGACAGTGTAGCTAGAGGTGATGTTCCTTGAGGATCATGGTGTCCGTGTAGGAGCGGCCTTGCGCCGCGAAAGGGCCGCGAAGCGGCCCCATGATGATTGCCGGGGCCGCTGTGCGGCCCTTTCGCGGCACAAGGCCGCTCCTACACAAAGAGCGGCTGTGTAGCGTCAGCCGCGGTGACGGCCGCGGAAGTAGTTGATCAGGCCCTGGGTGGAGCCGTCCTCGGCGTTGTCCTCCTGGGCGCCCACCAGGCGCTGGTACACGCCCTTGCCCAGTTCCTTGCCCAGCTCCACGCCCCACTGGTCGAAGGCGTTGATGCCCCAGACCACGCTCTGCACGAACACCTTGTGCTCGTACATCGCCACCAGCGCACCGAGGCGGCGCGGGCTGATGCGCTCGACCACCAGGGTGTTGCTCGGGCGGTTGCCCGGGATCACCTTGTGCGGCGCCAGCTTGGCGATATCGGCCTCGTTCAGGCCCTTGGCGCGCAGTTCTGCCTCGGCTTCCTCGCGGGTCTTGCCGAGCATCAGCGCCTGGCTCTGCGACAGGCAGTTGGCGTACAGCCACTGATGGTGGTCCGCCACCGGGTTGAAGCTCACCACCGGGACGATGAAGTCGGCCGGGATCAGCTGGGTGCCCTGGTGCAGCAACTGGTGGTAGGCGTGCTGGCCGTTGCAGCCGACGCCGCCCCAGATCACCGGGCCGGTTTCGGTCTTCACCGGGGTGCCATCCTGCAGCACGCTCTTGCCGTTGGATTCCATGTCCAGTTGCTGCAGGTGCTTGGTGATGTTGCGCAGGTAGTGGTCGTACGGCAGGATCGCATGGGCCTGGGCGCCCCAGAAGTTGCCGTACCACACGCCGAGCAGGGCCAGCAGCACCGGCATGTTCTTCTCGAACGGCGCGGTCTGGAAGTGCTGGTCCATGGTGTAGGCGCCGGACAGCAGTTCCTTGAAGTTGGCGGTGCCGATGGCCAGGGCGATCGGCAGGCCGATGGCCGACCATAGCGAGTAGCGCCCGCCGACCCAGTCCCACATCGGGAAGATGTTCTCTTCGCGGATGCCGAAGGCCACGGCCGCAGCCTTGTTGCTCGAGACGGCGATGAAGTGGCGGTACAGCTCGGCTTCCGAACCGCCCTGGGCCAGGTACCAGGTGCGCGCGGCCTGGGCGTTCTTCAGGGTTTCCAGGGTGTTGAACGACTTCGACGAGACGATGAACAGGGTGGTCTCGGCGCGCAGGTTGGCCGACAGCTCATGGAACTCGCTGCCGTCGATGTTCGCCAGGTAGTGGCAGCGCACGCCGCGCTGGGCGTAGGGCAGCAGCGCCTCGGAGACCAGCTCGGGGCCGAGGAACGAGCCGCCGATGCCGATGTTGACCACGTCGGTGATCGGTTTTTCGCTGTAGCCGCGCCACAGGCCGTCGTGGATGCGGCCGACCAGTTCGGTGATCTGGTTCAGCACCTTGTGCACTTCCGGCATCACGTTGACGCCGTTCACGCTGAGCTTGTCGCCGACCGGGCGGCGCAGGGCGGTGTGCAGCACCGGACGGCCTTCGGAGGCGTTGATGATCTCGCCGCTGAACATCGACTTGATGGCCGCTTCCAGGTCGACGTCCTTGGCCAGGTTCACCAGCAGGTCACGGGTCTGCTCGGTGATCAGGTTCTTCGAGTAGTCGAGGAACAGGCCGCAGCTGCTCAAGGAGAACTGCTCGAAGCGCTTGCCGTCGGCGGCGAAGGCTTCGCGCATGCTGAAGCCCTGCATGGCGTCGCGGTGTTGCTGAAGCGCCTGCCAGGCGGGCAGCGCCGTCACATCGTGGGGGGTACGGTAATACGCCATTGCGGGTGGTTTCCTTGGTGCATGGTCAGGCTTGGACAGCGGCATTCGTTGCCGGTTGCAAGCTGGACATTATAGGCATTGGCAGGAAACCGGGAATGGGTGAGGCAAGCGAGGAGGATGAAAATTGTCACGAGGGTGATCGTGAGAGCTGGCTTTGTGACAGCAGACTTCGTGAGGTTGAGCGTCGTGGGAGCGGGCTTGCCCCGCGATTGCGGTTGCCTGGGCAGGCGCTATCGCGGGGCAAGCCCGCTCCCACGGGTCATATCAGGCGCTCTGCTCTTCCAGGTGCAGGTAGATGTTGTCGATCAGCCGGGTGTTACCCAGGTACGCCGCGGCGATCACCACCAGGTCACGGTCGTCGATCAGCGCCGGACGCAGCGTCAGGGCGTGGCGCACTTCCAGGTAGTCCTTGCGCAGGCCTGCCGCTTCCAGTTGCGCCTGGCCCTCGGCGATCAGCGCCGCGAAGTCGCGTTGGCCACGGCGCAGGGCGTCGGCGATGCCGCTCAGGGTGCGATACAGCACCGGGGCGGTGGCTCGCTGCTCCGGCGTCAGGTAGCCATTGCGCGACGACAGCGCCAGGCCGTCCTCGGCGCGCACGGTCGGCTCGCCGATGATCTGGATCGGCATGTTCAGGTCGCGCACCATGGCGCGGATCACCGCCAGTTGCTGGAAGTCCTTTTCGCCGAACACGGCCAGGTCTGGCTGGACCATGTTGAACAGCTTGCTGACCACCGTCGCCACGCCTTCGAAGTGTCCGGGGCGGCTGGCGCCGCACAGGCCTTCGGACAGTTGCGGCACGCTCACCCGGGTCTGCACCGCCATGCCGTCGGGGTACATCTCCTCGACGGTGGGGGCGAACAGCAGGTGGCAGCCGGCCTGCAGCAGTGTTTCCTGGTCGGCGGCGAGGGTGCGGGGATACTTGTCCAGGTCCTCGCCCGCGCCGAACTGCAGCGGGTTGACGAAGATGCTGGCGACCACGAAGTCGGCGCGCTGGGCGGCCTTGGTCACCAGGGCGGCGTGGCCGCTGTGCAGGTTGCCCATGGTCGGCACGAAGGCGATGCGCTTGCCTTCGCCACGGGCGCGGGCCACGGCGGCACGCAGTTCACGGACGGTCTTGACGGTATTCATGCGCTGAACCCATGCTCGCTGCCAGGGAAGCTGACGTCCTTGACCGCACGGACATAGGCGGCCAGGGCACTCTGGATGTCCGGCTGGCCGGCCATGAAGTTCTTCACGAACTTCGGCACGCGGCCGCTGAGCGACAGTCCGAGCATGTCATGCAGGACCAGCACCTGGCCATCGGTGGCGCTGCCGGCGCCGATGCCGATCACCGGAATGCCCACCGCCTGGGTAATCTCCGCCGCCAGCTCGCTGGGCACGCACTCGAGCAGCAGCATGGCCGCGCCGGCCTGCTCCAGGGCGATGGCGTCGGCGCGCATCTGGCGGGCCTGGGCTTCCTGGCGGCCCTGGACCTTGTAGCCACCCAGCACGTTGACCGTCTGCGGGGTCAGTCCCATGTGCGCACACACCGGCACACCGCGCTCGGCCAGCAGGCGGATGGTCTCGCCCAGCCAGGCGGCGCCCTCGATCTTGAGCATGTGGGCGCCGGCGCGCATCAGTTCGGCGGCGTTGGCGAAGGCCTGTTCGGGGGTGGCGTGGGCCATGAACGGCAGGTCGGCGAGGATCAGCGCGCCATCGTTGCCGCGCTTGACGCAGGCGGTATGGTAGGCCATGTCGCGGTTGGTGACCGGCAGGGTGCTGTCATGGCCCTGCAGGACCATCCCCAGGGAGTCGCCCACCAGCAGGACTTCCACGCCGGCTTGGCTGGCGGCCTTGGCGAAGGTCGCGTCATAGCAGGTCAGCATGGTGATTTTTTCGCCCTTGGCCTTCAGGCCATGCAGGGTGGTCAGGGTTACTTCAGGCATGTAGGGGAATCCTCGTTCAGGCGCTGTGAACAACAACTGCGTACAACGCGTGTATTCATCTTCCGGAGCGGCACATCATCGTCTGTGATGTTCGGGCACAGGTCCGTCCGGGCCTAAATGGGTGATTGCGGCAGAGTGGCGCCGCGGGACGCCTATAGTCGTGAGCGAGGTGGGGGAAGTCAACCAGCCGTGTTACCGCATTGTTACGGTACCGGTGTTACTGGCGTTACCGCCGTCGGAAACGCCCGAATTACAGGCGTTCCAGGCCGACGAACGGACAGTCTTCGAGCAACTGCGCCAGGGCGCGGCCGTCGGCGAGGCGGAATTCGGCGGGCACCAGCTCGGCGAGCGGGTAGAGCACGAAGGGGCGTGCGTGCATGTGGTAGTGCGGCACCTGCAGGCGCGGCACGTCAATGACCCGGTCACCGAACAACAGCACGTCGAGGTCGAGGGTGCGTGGGCCCCAGCGCTCCTGGCGCACGCGGCCCTGGTCGTTCTCGATGGCTTGCAGCGCGTCGAGCAGGTCCAGCGGCGCCAAGGCCGTGTCGATGGCCGCCACTGCGTTGGTGTAGCGCGGCTGGCCGGGCAGCAGGGAGTCGCTGGTGTAGAGCGCCGAGGCCGCCGCCAGGCGGGTATCGGCGATCAGGTCCAGCGCCTGCAGGGCGCTGCGCAGCTGCTCGGCGGGTTCATCCAGGTTGCTGCCCAGGCCGATGAACGCACGGGTGTTCATGCTCAGTCCCAGGCCTGCTCGTCATCACGCTTGCGTTTGCCGCCGCTGCGCTTGCGCTTGCGTGGGCCGGCAGTGCCGCCGTCGTCACGGCTGCCGAGCTCGCGGATCATGTCGCGGCGCTGGCTGTCGTTGGCGTCCTGGTAGTCGGTCCACCACTCGCCCAGGCCGTCGGTTTCCTCGCCGGCGCTTTCACGCAGCAGGAGGAAGTCGTAGCCGGCGCGGAAGCGCGGGTTGTCCAGCAGCATGTCGGCGCGTTTGCCACTGCGTCGTGGCAGGCGCTCCTGCATGTCCCAGATCTCGCGGATCGGCAGGGTGAATCGCTTGGGGATGGCAATGCGTGCGCATTGTTCGGCGATCAGGTCGTGGGCCGCGCCGTTCATGGCAGGGATCGGCGGCACGCCTTGGCTCTGCAGGTACAGCACGCGGCCCGGCAGGGCCGGCCAGAGCAGGGCGGCGAAGAGGAATGCCGGGGTCACCGGTTTGCCCTGCTTGACGCGCAGGTCGGTGTTGCTCAGGGCCTGGCTGATCAGGGTGTGGGTGTAGGTCGGGCGTTCTTCCAGGGCCTGGCTGCTGGCCGGGAACAGCGGCTCGAACAGTTGCAGGTCGACCAGCATCTCGAAGGTGATCGCGCCTTGGCCGTTGAGGAACAGCTTGAGGCACTCCTCGAACAGGCGTGCCGGCGGAATGTCACGCAGCATGGGCGCCAGTTCGCGGATCGGTTGCACAGTGTGCTTCTCGATGCCGAAGTCCAGCTTGGCGGCGAAGCGCACGGCGCGCAGCATGCGTACCGGGTCTTCCTGGTAGCGGTGCGTCGGGTCGCCGATCAGGCGCAGCAGGCGGTTACGGATGTCGTGGACACCGTTGGCGTAGTCGAGGATGCGCTCGCTGACCGGGTCGTAGTACAGGGCGTTAATGGTGAAGTCGCGGCGTTGCGCGTCTTCTTCCAGGGTGCCGTACACGTTGTCGCGCAGGATGCGGCCGCTGGCATTGTGCGACGAGCGGTGGCTATCGGACTGGTCTTCATCCGAGTGCGGGGCACGGAAGGTCGCGACCTCGATGATGTCACGGCCGAAATGCACGTGCACCAGCTTGAAACGCCGGCCGATGATGCGGGCGTTGCGGAACTCCGCGCGGATCTGCTCGGGGGTGGCGCTGGTAGCGACGTCGAAGTCCTTGGGCGTGATGCCCAGCAGCAGGTCGCGCACGCAGCCACCGACCAGGTAGGCCTGGTAACCGGCTGCCTGCAGACGCTCGACGATGCCCACGGCATGGCGGCTGAACTGGCTGCGCTGCAGCGAGTGCTGGCTCTTGTTGATCACTTCAGGCGTGGTGCGCCTGTGGTGCTGGCCACGGACGGGCGGGCGGAACGACTGGAACAGCTTCTTCAGCATGGGATGCACTGTTTGAAGGAATGATCGGCCAAGGATAGGAGAATGGCCGCATGATGGGCGGGGATTCTAGCATTTACTGGGGGAATGGTGTAGGCGGTGTGGCAAGGGCGATGCGAAAGGGAGAAACGACATGGGGAGCCGAAGCTCCCCATCAAAGTCGTTGCGTGCTCTTATTGTTTTTTTGCCGGGCTTCTTGTTTTTGTTGAATGCCCTGTCCACAAATCTCGAAGCTTGTGGACGACCCCCAAACCGGGGGTGAAGAGCAAACGGATTGCTTTGGTCGCCGAGTTGATGCTGATCTGTCGATCCAATCAGTTCAGGTGCTGCTTTTTAGTGCAGTTTTTGTTGTTCTCTGCCTGATCGTGGGGCAAGCCCCAAACACAACGCCTCTCCAAAAGAATCAGTTAGCTGCGCCTCCGCCGTCTTGTTCTTATTGTGCGTGAGCCGTTTCGTCTTGTTCTTATTCTGAGTTGCAGTGCTTGTTATTGTTCTTGTACCAGACATATAGCAGGTGCCGTGCCAACTTTTGAAAACCCAATGAAATCGGGGGTTTCAGCGGTTCAGACAGGTTTTTGGGCGGGGCAAATGTAGAAATTTCGTTACCTTACGCCTCGGGGGATGTTACGGCTGACAGGGTGGGTAACAGATTTTTGCGGGAACTGATGTGTTACCGCACAAACGCATCGCGGAGCTAGCCCGCTCCCACGGACCAGGCAAGGCTGGCGTGGGAGCGGGCTGGCCCCGCGATCGGATTACATAGAATCAATTGTCGCTGGTGGCGTTGCTCTTGCGTCGCGGGATACCCAGGCGCTGGCGGCGTTCCCACAGGCATTTGCGGCTGACGCCCAGCTTGCGCGCCAGCTCGGTCTCGGTCATGTGGTCCTGGTGCTCGAGGACGAAATGCTGGAAGTAGTCCTCCAACGACAGGTCCTCGGTCGGCTCGTGGCTGGCGTTGTTGGCGCTGGCCAGGCTTGGCAGGCTGTCCAGCACGTCATCGTCTTCCAGGTCGCTCAGCTCGATATCGATGCCCAGCAGGTCGGCGGAAATTTCCGCGCTCTCGCTGAGAATCACTGCGCGCTCCACGGCGTTTTCCAGTTCGCGCACGTTGCCCGGCCAGCTGTAGTGACGGATGGCCTGCTCGGCCTCGTGGGAGAAGTGCAGGTCGTCGCGGCCGATGCGTGCGCTCTGGCGGGCAAGGAAGGCATTGGCGATCTCGTTGACGTCGCTGCCGCGCTCGCGCAGGGCTGGCAGTTTCAGGGCGATCACGTGCAGGCGGTAGTACAGGTCTTCACGGAACTGCCCGGCCTTGGCCAGGTTCTTCAGGTCGCGGTGGGTCGCGGCGATCAGGCGCACATCGACCTTCTGCGACTGCACCGAACCGACCCGGCGGATCTCGCCTTCCTGCAGTACGCGCAGCAGGCGGGCCTGGGCTTCCAGGGGCAGTTCGCCGATCTCGTCGAGGAACAGCGTGCCGCCGTCGGCGGCCTCGACCAGGCCCGCGCGCCCGGCGCTGGCGCCGGTGAACGCGCCCTTCTCGTGGCCGAACAGTTCCGACTCGATCAGGGTTTCGGGGATCGCCGCGCAGTTCACCGAGATCATCGGTGCCTTGGCCCGGCGCGAGAGGTTGTGCAGGGCTCGGGCGACCAGCTCCTTGCCGGTGCCCGACTCGCCCTGGATCAGCACATTGGAGTCGGTCGGGGCGACCTTGCGAATCTTGACGTACATGTCCTGCATGGGCGGGCAGGAGCCGATGATGCCAATCTCGCCGTTGGCGGCCGCGCTACCTGCCTTGTCGCTGGCGGCCTTGCCGTTACCGGCGCGTGGCTCGGCGGCAGGCGCGGCGGCTGGAGCGTTCTGCCGGTCGCGCAGGATGCGGGCCACGGCCTGGAGCATCTCGTCGTGGTCGAAGGGCTTGGCGATGTAGTCCACCGCGCCCATCTTCATCGAGTCCACCGCCGAGCGCAGGCTGGCGTAGCTGGTCATGATCAGCACCGGGGTGCCCTGGCCGAGCTTGATCAGCTCGGTGCCCGGGGCGCCCGGCAGGCGTAGGTCGCTGACGATCAGGTCGAAGGTGGCAATGCTGAAGCGTTCCTGGGCTTCCTGCACCGAGCCGGCTTCGCTGACCTGGTACTGGTTCCGTTCGAGCAGGCGACGCAGGGCCGAACGGATGATGGTTTCGTCTTCGACGATCAGAATATGCGGCATTGATTCAATTCTCTCGACGGTCTCGAATTTCAGGGGACGTCGCTACGACATGCCGGGGCAGGGTCACGCGGATCCGGGTACCACGTTGGCGCTCGATGTCGGCCGGGCTGTCGATGGTGATTTGCCCATAATGCTCTTCCACGATGGAATAGACCAGAGCGAGCCCCAGTCCGGTTCCTTCGCCCGGGTCCTTGGTGGTGAAGAAGGGTTCGAAGAGGCGGTCCATGATGCTTTTCGGGATGCCGCTGCCTTCGTCCTCGACGATCAGGTCGACGGTGTGTTCGTTCACTTCACTGCGCACGCGCACGGCGCTGCCGGGCGGGGAGGCGTCGCGGGCGTTGGAAAGCAGGTTGATCAGCACCTGGGCCAGGCGCTGCGGGTCGCCCTCGACCCAGTGTTGCGGGTCGCAGAGGTTGAAGAACTGTACTTCGAAATTGCGCCGGTTCAATGCCAGCAGACCAATGGCGTCCTGCGCGACTTCGGCCAGGCACACCGGCTCTTCGCTGTTCTGCTGGCTACCGCCGGCATGGGCGAAGCTCATCAGCGACTGGACGATGCGCGACACGCGCTTGGTCTGCTCGAGGATCTGGCTGGACAGCTCGATGATCTCGCCGTCGTCCTCGCGTTCCTCGCGCAGGTTCTGCGCCAGGCAAGCGATGCCGGTGATCGGGTTGCCGATCTCGTGGGCCACGCCCGCCGCCAGGCGACCGATGCTGGCCAGGCGTTCGGAGTGCACCAGCTTGTCTTCCAGCGCCTGGGTCTCGGTGAGGTCCTCGACCAGCAGCACCAGGCCGCTGTTGCCCGGGGCCAGCGGTTCGTCGATGGCCGCCTTGTGCAAGTTGAGCCAGCGTGGCTGGCCATCGAGGGCCAGGCGCTGCTTGTGCAGGTGCTCGTCGGGCACGTTGATGAAACCTTGCAGCAGGCCGCGCCAGGGTTCGCCGATGGTCACCAGGCGCGAACCGACCACGTGCTTGGCGGCGATCCCGGTGAGCTCCTCCATGGCCTTGTTCCACATCAGGATCTCCTGGTCCTTGGCCAGCGAGCACACGCCCATGGGCAGTTCCTGCAGGGTCTGGCGGTGGTAGCGGCGCAGGGCGTCGAGCTCGGCGGCAAGGCCGGTCAGGCGTGAGTGGTAATCCTCGAGTCGGCTCTCGATGAAGTGGATGTCCTCGGTGACGTAGTTCTCGTTGCCGGACTTGTAGGGCAGGAAGGTCTCGACCATGTCCTGGGCCACGCTCGGGCCCATCAGGCCGGAGAGGTTGGCCTCGATGCGGTCGCGCAGGCGGCGCAGGGCGTAGGGACGGCGCTCGTCGAAGGGCAGGTAGAGGTCGCGCAGGGCCTGTTCCACCTCTTTCTGTGCGGCCTTGGCGCCCAGCGGCTTGGCCAGTTGGGTGGCGAACTCCTGGGGCGAGGCGGCATGCAGCTCGCGGCGCTGCGGGCGACGCACGTTATCCACTGCGCAGGCCTCGGCGGCGCTGACCTCTTCGCTGCTGGCGTTGGTGAACAGCGAGATCAGGGTGAACAGCAGGACGTTGGCTGCCAGCGAGGCGATGGCCGCCATGTGCCAGCTGGTGTCGTCCAGCACGTAGATCATGTCCAGTAGCGGGATATAGAAGCCCTGCAGGTTGCCCAGCAGCGGCAGCAGCATGGTCACCATCCACACCAGCATGCCGGCCAGCAGCCCGGCGATGAAACCGCGGCGGTTGGCGGTCGGCCAGTACAGCACCGAAAGCACGCCGGGCAGGAACTGCAGGGTGGCGACGAAGGCGACGATGCCCAGGTTGGCCAGGCTCTGGTGGGTGTTCTGGGTCAGGTAGAAAATGAAGCCGGCGGTGATGATGGCGACGATCAGCGCCCGGCGGGTCCATTTCAGCCAGCGGTAGATGTTGCCTTCGGCCGGCGGCTGGTACAGCGGCAGTACCAGGTGGTTCAGGGCCATGCCCGACAGCGCCAGGGTGGTGACGATGATCAGCCCGCTGGCGGCCGACAGCCCGCCGACATACGCCAGCAGCGCCAGCGCTTCGTTGTTGGCGGCAATGCCCAGGCCCAGGGTGAAGTACTCGGGGTTGGTGCTGGCGCCCAGGCGCAGGCCGGCCCACAGCACCAGTGGCACGGCCAGGCTCATCAGCAGCAGGAACAGTGGCAGGCCCCAGCTGGCGCTGACCAGCGAGCGTGGGCTCAAGTTCTCGGTGAAGGCCATGTGGTACATGTGCGGCATGACGATCGCCGAGGCGAAGAACACCAGCAGCAGGGTGCGCCACGGCCCCTCCTGCAGTGGGGTGTGCAGGGCGGCGAGGGCGGTCTGGTTCTGCAGCAGCCAGACTTCCAGGCTGTGGGGGCCGCCGAACACGCCGTACAGCGCGTAGAGGCCGACGCCGCCGAGGGCCAGTAGCTTGATCACCGATTCGAAGGCGATGGCGAACACCAGGCCTTCATGCTTCTCGCGGGTGGCGATATGGCGCGAGCCGAAGAAGATGGTGAACAGCACGATCAGCACGCAGAAGGCGAACGCCACCCGCGCCTTGACCGGTTCGCCGGTGAGGATGCTGATCGAGTCGGCCACCGCCTGGATCTGCAGGGCCAGCAGCGGCAGCACGCCAATCAGCATGAAGATGGTGGTCAGCGCGCCGGCCCAGGTGCTGCGAAAGCGAAACGCCAGCAGGTCGGCCAGCGACGACAGCTGGTAGGTGCGGGTGATCTTGAGGATCGGGTAGAGCAGCACCGGCGCCAGCAGGAAGGCCCCGGACACCCCCAGGTAGCAGGCGAGGAAGCCGTAGCCGTACTGGTAGGCCAGGCCGACCGAGCCATAGAAGGCCCAGGCACTGGCGTAGACGCCCAGCGACAGGGTGTAGGTCAGGGGGTGGCGGATGACCGCGCGCGGGATCAGCCCGCGTTCGCTGATCCAGGCCACGCCGAACAGCACCAGCAGGTAGGCGGCGCTGATCAGGATCATCTGGGTCAGGCTAAAGCTCATCGGCATCTCGTTGGCTCTGCAGGATGAAGGTGACGACGATCAGGATCAGCCAGAGCAGGTAGGGGCGGTACCAGGCTCCGGTCGGTTCGATCCACCAGTCCATGATGGCCGGGGAGAACAGGTAGATCCCCACGACCAGAAGCAGGACCAAACGATAGATGTACATGCTGGCCTCGATGGGTTGGGCGCTGCGGGCTTGGACTTATTATTGGCGCAAATGGCTGGGGCGATGCTAGCGGGAATCGGTGCGGTTCGCCAAGGGGTTGAATTTGTTGGGCTTTTGATTTTGCTGAAACGCAGGGCTTGCTGTCTTGCGCGGTCCCTGTAGGAGCGGCCTTGTGCCGCGATGGGGCGCGTAGCGGCCCCAGGTTTTCAGTGTTGCCTCAGATATTGCCGGGGCTGCTTTGCAGCCCATCGCGGCACAAGGCCGCTCCTACAGGGATCGCGTTGGCCGGTCGAACCAGGGCATCAGCGCAATTCAGCTTCGGGCACTGTCATTTGCCGGGCAATATTCTCCGGCCGCCACTGCTGCCGCGCCACCGCCAGCACCTCGGCCGGGCTGGCCCCCGCCAGTGCCGGATCGGCCTGCTGCCCCAATGCCCGCAGGGCACGCAGCAGCAACGGCGTCGCCTGGTCCGCCTCCAGCGGTGGCGAGCGGTACGACTTGCCCAGCTTGTGCCCGTCCGGCTGCACGATCAATGGAATGTGCAGGTAACGCGGCTGCGAGAACCCCAGCAACTCCTGCAGGTACAGCTGGCGCGGCGTGTTGTCCAGCAGGTCGGCGCCGCGCACGATATCGGTAACCCCCTGCCAGGCATCGTCCAGCACCACCGCCAGCTGGTAGGCATACAGCCCGTCGCGACGCTGGATGACGAAGTCGCCCACCTCGCGGCCCAGGTGCTGCTCGAACGTGCCCTGGACCCGATCGCTGAATCGATAGATCAGCTCCGGCACCCGCAGGCGGATCGCCGCGCCTTCGCGGGCGTGCCCGGCGTTGCGGCAAAAGCCTGGGTAGATGCCGTTGTGCCCTTCCAGCTGCTTGCGCGAGCAGCTGCAGGCATAGGCCAGGCCCATGTTGAACAGGCGGTCGACCACCGCGGCATAGGCATCGTGGCGCTGGCTCTGGAACACCACCTCGCCGTCCCACTCCAGCCCGTAGCGCTCCAGCGTCTGCAGGATCGCGTCACGGGCGCCGGGCATCTCCCGGGGCGGGTCGGTATCTTCCATGCGCAGCAGCCAGCGGCCGTTCACGGCGCGGGCGTCAAGCCAGGAGGCGAGGGCGGCGACCAGCGAGCCGAAGTGCAGGAAGCCACTGGGGGTGGGGGCGAAGCGGCCGATGTAGCGGGAGTCGTTCATGGATTGCACAGCTATATAAATGAAGACGGGGCGTACCCGTCGTAGAAAGCGGGCAAGCCCGCTTCCACAACCGATACGCCCCGTCTGCGAGGGTCCGGGATCAGCCTTTACCGACAGTCTTTTCCTTCTTCTCTGCAATTTCCTTGCAGTCGAAGCACAGGTCGGCGGTCGGACGGGCCTCGAGGCGGCGCAGGCCGATCTCGATGCCGCAGGAGTCGCACCAGCCGTACTCGTCGGCCTTGATCTTGTCGAGGGTCTTGTCGATCTTCTTGATCAGCTTGCGCTCGCGATCGCGGTTGCGCAGCTCCAGGGCGAATTCTTCTTCCTGGCTGGCACGGTCCGCCGGGTCGGGGAAGTTGGCTGCTTCGTCCTTCATGTGGTCCACGGTGCGATCCACGCTGACCATCAGCTCGCCTTTCCAGGCGCTGAGCAGCTTGATGAAGTGCTTCTTCATGGGCTCGCCCATGTACTCTTCACCTTTGGCCTCTACGTAGGGCTCGACACCGTACATGGTCTGGACTTTTTGCTTTTCTACGGTGGACATGAATAGACCGCCTCTCACTCATCTGATCCAATGCGCAGGCTTGCTTCCATCTCCGGCGCCCGCCGGCCCTGCGACTGCGAGCCGCCGAACTTACCAGATAGATCCGGGGTGCGCTACCCCGCCCTATGCCTGCTTTTGACAGCGGCTTGACCGGCGCGTTCGTTGGCGTGCACAGGTAGAATCACCAGTTTAGACCCAATTGAGAGAAGGCCCATGGCTCAGCCACACAGTGCGCGCAGTCGCGCCATCGAACCCTTCCACGTCATGGCCCTGCTGGCCCGTGCCAACGAGCTGCAGGCCGCGGGCCACGACGTGATCCACCTCGAGATCGGCGAGCCGGACTTCACCACCGCCGCGCCGATCGTCGCCGCAGGCCAGGCCGCCCTGGCCGCCGGGCACACCCGCTACACGGCGGCCCGTGGCCTGCCGCAACTGCGCGAGGCGATTGCCGGGTTCTATGGCCAGCGTTACGGTGTGGACCTCGATCCGGAGCGCGTGCTCATCACCCCTGGCGGCTCCGGCGCCCTGCTGCTGGCCAGCAGCCTGCTGGTCGATCCGGGCAAGCATTGGCTGCTGGCCGACCCGGGGTATCCGTGCAACCGGCATTTCCTGCGCCTGGTCGAAGGTGGCGCGCAGCTGGTGCCGGTGGGCCCGGACGTCAATTATCAGCTGACCGCTGATCTGGTCGAGCGTCATTGGGACAAGGACACTGTCGGCGCCCTGGTCGCCTCACCGGCCAACCCGACCGGCACCGTGCTCGACCGCGACGAGCTGGCCAGCCTTTCCAGGGCCACCCGCGAGCGTCACGGGCATCTGGTGGTGGACGAGATCTACCACGGCCTCACCTACGGCATGGATGCGCCGAGCGTGCTGGAAGTGGACGATGAGGCATTCGTCCTGAACAGTTTTTCCAAATATTTCGGCATGACCGGCTGGCGCCTGGGCTGGCTGGTGGCCCCGCCGTCGGCGGTGGCAGACCTGGAAAAGCTGGCGCAGAACCTCTACATCAGTGCCCCGAGCATGGCCCAGCACGCCGCGCTGGCGTGCTTCGAGCCGCAAACCCTGGCCATCCTCGAAGAGCGCCGCGCCGAGTTCGCCCGTCGCCGCGACTATCTGCTGCCGGCATTGCGCGGGCTGGGCTTCGGCATCGCCGTGGAGCCGCAGGGGGCCTTCTATCTGTATGCCGATATCAGCGCGTTCGGCGGCGATGCCTTCGCGTTCTGCCGGCACTTCCTGGAAACCGAGCACCTGGCATTCACCCCGGGTCTGGACTTCGGCCGGCACCAGGCCAGTCACCATGTGCGTTTCGCCTATACCCAGAGCCTGCCGCGCCTGGAAGAGGCGGTACAGCGCATCGCCCGTGGCCTGCAGAGCTGGCAGGGCTGACCGATGCAGTTTCCGCCCCTGGAACAGGCGCGCCTGCTGCGCCGCTATAAACGCTTCCTGGCCGACATCGAGCTGGCCAGTGGTGAGCAGATCACCATTCATTGCCCCAACACCGGCTCAATGCTCAACTGCATGCGCGAGGGCGGACAAGTGTGGTTCAGCCGCTCCAACGACCCCAAGCGCAAGTTGCCCGGTACCTGGGAGATCAGCGAAACGCCCCAGGGCCGCCTGGCCTGCGTCAATACCGGGCGTGCCAACGCCTTGGTGGAAGAGGCGCTGCGCGCCGGGGTGATCAGCGAACTGACTGGCTTCACCACGCTCAAGCGTGAGGTGGCCTATGGCGAGGAGCGCAGCCGGATCGACTTTTATCTGGAGTATGCCGACGGCACCCACGCCTATGTCGAGGTCAAGAGCGTAACCCTGGGTTACCCCGACACGCCGGTGGCGGCCTTCCCCGACGCTGTCACCCAGCGCGGCGCCAAGCACCTGCGCGAGCTGGCCACTCTGGCGTGCCAGGGTATCCGCGCGGTGCAGCTGTATTGCGTGAACCTGACCGATATCGAGGCCGTTCGCCCTGCCGAGGAGATCGACGCCGCCTATGCCCAGGCCCTGCGCGCCGCCGTGGCGCAAGGGGTCGAGGTACTGGCCTACGGCACCCGGCTGGATGCGCAGCAACTGGTCATCGACCGTCCGCTGCCGGTGCTGCTCACTCCGTGAGCCAGATGCCCTGGCTGTCTTCCCGGCAGTCCAGGGCCTCCAGCCATTCGCCCGCGCAGGGGCCAGTGATGCATTCGCCGCTTTCTATCAGGAACTGGGCCCCGTGATGGGCGCACTGGATCAGGCTCGCGCTGTCGTCGAGAAAGTTGTCCGCTGCCCAGTTCAGCGGGATGCCCCGGTGCGGGCAGCGGTTGCGGTAGAGGTGGACCTTGCCCTGGCGGCGCACGCCGAACAGCGGCACGCCGGCTACGCTGAAGGCGCGGCTGTGGCCCTCGGCGAGGTCGTTGGAGGCGCAGAGAAAATGCATTGCAGCGGAGTTTCCGGTTAAGCCGTGTGACAAAGGGATGGCTTGACGCTTCAATGCGAATAATTATCAAATTGCCCGCATTCGTCGCGCCAGGCTGTCTATGGTGCGCACTTGTGCCGCCCGCCACAAGGTGTGCTGCCCGCCCTCTGCAAAGGAATCCGATGATGCGCCGTCCCGCTGCCTTGATTGCCCTGTGCGCCGGTCTTGCCCTGTCCGCCCAAACCATGGCCGCCGAGCTGCCGCAGCGCTGGGTCAGCGCCGGTGGCGCCCTGAGCGAGTGGATCAGCGCCCTGGGCGGCGAGCAGCGGCTGGTCGGTGTCGACACCACCAGCCAGCACCCCGAGTCGCTCAAGGCGCTGCCCAGCATCGGTTACCAGCGCCAGTTGTCGGCCGAGGGCATCCTCAGCCTGCGCCCCGATGTGCTGGTGGGTACCGAGGAGATGGGACCACCGCCGGTGCTGGCGCAGATCCGCAAGGCCGGGGTGCGGGTCGAGCTGTTCTCCAGCAAGGCCGAGGTCGGCGCGGTGGACGAGAACCTCAAGCATTTGGGAGCGTTGCTGGGTGACGAGCAGAAGGCCGAGGCGCTGGCGGCGGACTATCGCCGGCAACTGGAGGCGCTGCACAAGCAGGTCGAGCAGGCCCAGGCCGGGCACAAGGCGCCCGGTGTCCTGCTGCTGGTCGGCCATGCCGGCGCCAAGCCGATGATCGCCGGGCAGGGCACCGCCGGGGACTGGGTGCTGCGCCAGGCGGGAGGGCGCAACCTCGCCGATCACCAGGGCTACAAGAACTTCTCGGTGGAGGCCCTCGCCGCGCTGAATCCGGACGTGGTGGTGTTCTCCGACCGGGCCCTCAGCGGCGAGCAGGCCCTGCAGGCGCTGATCAAGGAAAACCCGGCCCTGGCGACTTCGCGCGCGGTGCGCGACAAACGCCTGCTGTCGCTCGACCCGACGCTGCTGGTCGGCGGCCTGGGCCCGCGCCTGCCCGCCACCCTGCATGAGCTGGCCGCCAGCTTCTACCCTGCCGCCAAGGCCAGTTTCAACCCATGAGGCAGCGGATTCGACCACGTACCTTGTTCATTACCCTGGCGCTGCTGTGCCTGCTCGCGGTCTGGCTATCGCTGGCGCTGGGCCCGGTCAGCCTGCCGCTGCTCGACACCCTGCGCGCCGGTTTGCGCCTGATCGGCTTGCCGGTATCCGGCGAGGGCCTGGAGCAGGCCGAGATGATCCTCGGCCAGATCCGCTTGCCGCGCACTCTGTTGGGGCTGGCGGTCGGTGCCGTGCTGGCACTGTCCGGCGTGGCGATGCAGGGGCTGTTCCGCAACCCGCTGGCCGACCCGGGGCTGGTCGGCGTCGCCAGCGGCGCCGCTCTGGGCGCGGCGGTGGCGATTGTCGGCGGTAGTTGGCTGGGGGGTATTCCCGACTGGTTCGCGCCTTACCTGCTGTCGCTCTGCGCCTTCGTCGGTGGCCTGGGCGTGACGGCGATGGTCTACCGCCTGGGGCGGCGTGACGGCCAGACCAACGTGGCCACCATGCTCCTGGCCGGTATCGCCATGACCGCGCTGGGCGGCTCGGCGGTGGGGCTGTTCACCTACCTGGCCGACGACGCCACCCTGCGCACCCTGACGTTCTGGAACCTGGGCAGCCTAAACGGTGCCAGCTACGAGCGGCTATGGCCCTTGCTGCTGGTGGCGGCGGCCGTGGCCCTGTGGCTGCCGCGCCGGGCGCAGGCGCTCAACGCCTTGCTGCTGGGCGAGTCGGAAGCCCGACACCTGGGCATCGAGGTCGAAGCGCTCAAGCGCGAACTGGTGTTCTGCACCGCGCTGGGCGTGGGGGCGGCGGTTGCCGCTGCCGGCCTGATCGGCTTTATCGGCCTGGTGGTGCCGCACCTGGTGCGCCTGGTGGCGGGGCCGGATCACCGGGTGCTGTTGCCGGCGTCGCTGCTGGCGGGCGGTACCCTGCTGCTGTTCGCCGACCTGATTGCGCGTCTGGCCCTGGCCCCGGCGGAATTGCCGATCGGCATCGTCACCGCCTTCATCGGGGCGCCATTCTTCCTGTTCCTGCTGGTGAAGGTACGTAGCTGATGCTCGACGTCCAAGGGCTGTCCCTCAAGCGCGGTGGTAGCCAGGTGCTGCACGACATCAACCTGACGCTGCGGCCCGGGCAGGTTCTCGGCGTGCTCGGGCCCAACGGCGCTGGCAAGAGCAGCCTGCTCGGTGCCCTGTGTGGCGAACTGGCGCCCAGCGCCGGGCAGGTCCACCTCGATGGTCGCGGTCTGGAGGGCTGGTCGGGGCAGGAACGGGCCCGCCGGCTGGCGGTGTTGCCGCAGGTGTCCAGCCTGGGCTTCGCGTTCAGTGTCGAGGAGGTGGTCGGCCTCGGTCGCCTGCCTCACGCCAGCGGCCGCCAGCGTGACCAGGAGATCGTCGAGGCGGCGCTGGCGGCGGCGGATGCGGGGCACCTGGTCGAGCGCAGCTACCTGGCGCTGTCCGGCGGCGAACGCCAGCGCGTGCACCTGGCGCGGGTGCTGGCCCAGTTGTGGCCCGGCGAGCCGGGTACCACGCTGCTGCTCGACGAGCCCACCTCCGCGCTCGACCCGCTGCACCAGCACACCACGCTGCAGGCGGTGCGCAGCTTCGCCGACCGTGGCGCGGCGGTGCTGGTGATCCTGCATGACCTGAACCTGGCGGCGCGCTACTGTGACCATATCCTGCTGCTGGAGCAGGGCCGCTGCCACGCCCTGGACACCCCGCAGCAGGTGCTGACACCGGCGGCGCTGCGGGCGGTATTTGGTATCGATGTCCTGGTCCAGCCTCACCCGGAGCGCGGCCACCCGCTGATCATCACTCGCTAGGAGCCTTTCACCATGCGCCATCCTGTGCTGTCCGGCCTGTCCATCTGCCTGGCGCTGGCGCTGGGAGGTTGCCAGGCGAGCCTGCCACCCGTGCCGGCCTGGCAGGGTATCGAGGGCCGCGACAGCGCCCAATTGGGGCAGATCATCGAGTTGTCCAGCGGCCAGGCCTTGAGCCCCGGGCAGCTGGTCCAGCGCCTGGCCGATGCGCCACGGGTACTGGTGGGTGAAAAGCACGACAACCCCGACCACCATCGCCTGCAGCTCTGGTTGCTGCGCGCCCTGGAGAGCCGCCGCCCCCAGGGCAGCCTGCTACTGGAAATGCTCGAGCCATGGCAGCAGGCCCTGGTCGATGCGCAGAAGGGCAAGGTGTTGCCGGCAGCCGACCTGCCCAAGGCCCTCGACTGGCAACCTGGCTGGGACTGGGCGCTGTACGGGCCGATCATCCGCGAGGCCCTGGGCCAACCTTACCCGTTGCTGGCCGCGAACCTGTCGCCGGAGGAAGTCCGCCAGGCCTATCGTCAGCCCGTGACACCACCGGGTGAACGCTCCAATGCGCCGGCCGTGGTACAGGCGCTGCTGGCACAGGTGCGCGCCGGCCACTGCAACCTGCTGCCGGAAAACCAACTGCCGGCGATGCTGGCGGTGCAGCAGCAGCGCGACCGACGCATCGCCGAGCGGCTGCTGGCCGCGCCGCAACCGGCGCTGCTGTTCACCGGCAGCTACCATGCGCGCAAGGACCTGGGCGTGCCCCTGCATCTGGCCGACCTCGACGCCAAGGCCGAGGGCAAGGTGCTGTTGCTGACGGAAGTGGGGGAGACGGTCGAGCCGGGCATGGCCGACTTCGTCTGGTACACCCCGGCGACGCCGGAGCAGGACTACTGCGCCCAACTGCGCAAGGCGCACTGAATCGCGGGCAAAAAAAGACCCGGCAAAGTGCCGGGTCAATAACCGTGATTAGCCTGATGAGGAGATAATCTGAGCGTCCGAACCAGGGAGCATTCAGGTTACCCAACCGGTCTCGCGACCAGCTGTGATAATCATAACGATTCTCATTTCGGAGTCAATGCCTTTTCCAATTATTTTTCGTTTTTCTGTGACGGGCATTTCGCGTCGAGCTGTTGGTTCAGCGCTTGCTTGCGTTCGGCCGGCAGGTCGTTCCAGTGCATGTCCAGCAGGGCCCCCTCGATGGCGTACAACAACACCTTCGAAGCCCGGAATCCTCGCGTTCTCACGGCTTGATAGGCACCCACCGCGCCGAGCCGGCGCAGGTCCGAAGCACTGTGGATACCGACGGCGTGCAGCCATTGCGCGGAGGTCTTGCCAAGGTTTTTCAGATGCTGCAATTCATCGTTCATCGAGCCTCCTTGCGATGGCTGAACGGGTCGTGGGGATAAATCGCGAGCAGGTCAATGAGGAGTGTAGCGGGGGTTGGAAAATGCGCGGCCTTTTGCCATCTGTCGGCGACGGGATGCCCTTTTGCATCTGCAAACCTGGGCTTACTGAGCGTATTGATGGGGCGTAAAGCGCGAGCCTACTTGCGGACGCATCGCAGTGAATTTGATGGTAAGCCGCTCAGAGCCTAACAGTTAGCTTGCAGAAGTTGTCGCGCCATCCATGCCCCAGCAGGCAGGTATCGCGTGCGTTCAGTTTCTTGTCGATCCTGCACTGTGCGGTCTGCGACCGGCTTCATGTTGGTTCTTCAGGAGTTGGACCGGTACGGGACTCACGGTCTATCGCTTCCGGCCATTGCACCCTGGGGGCCAATCGGCGAATGGGGGTGAGTTCGAAGTCATTGTCCCAATCGCGGGGCGGGCGGACAAAGGTGGGAAGGGCGTCGGGGCCCTGTTGCATGAACAGTCTGATGATCTCCCAGTATCGCTTTCCATCCTCGATGTTATGGGTGAAGAAAAGACGGTCGATGATTTCATCGGTACCTGGCTTGCGGACTGCGATAAGGACTTTCTCGACGACTCCACCATTGCCCATGGGGGCGTAGACACTACAGGCTTCGGCGATGAGGTCTTGCCAGTCGTAGGCTACGGGTCGCACCCCCCATTTCTTTCTGCTGAATATGTGGATGCGATCAAATCGAAATTCATAAAAATAGACTTTTTGCCTGAGTCGGTTGAAGCGGATTGGTTCGTCGCGTGGAAGTTCGATATCCATGCGGACAAAGAATATAGTTGCCCAATATATGCCTGCTAGTGTGACAATTGCTATTGTGATTATGTCTGCTGCGGCTTTTATGCTTCCGGCTATTATCGTTGCTGCAAGAACTGCGATTGGTAATAGCGTAATTAGGAAGCATAGTGTGCCTCCAATGATAAATACTCCTCTTATTTTGTGAGTGGATCTAGGGATTTCTATGTAGGTGTCATTTATTTTGTTTGGTGTGGGTGGTAGTAAGGCTGCGTTAGTCTTTTGTATGGGCTTTTCATTGGGGAGAGGCAGGTCGCATTTCCAGCCCAGAGGATGGCGAGGTAGGTATTCATTGGTTTTAGTCATTCGTTGATCGCCTGGATTTCTAAGTGTGCATAGGCCTCAGGAGAGTTTCGGTCTGGCCAGTAAGTCACGTTTAAAGTTACAGCCTGTATGCTGTGCCTGCCAAGGCTTGGAGTGAGTTCTATGTGGCCGGTTATGAACTCGGTGGTAGTGGATCCACCGGAGTGCAACACGGCAGATTTTTTGCTGGTTTTTTGGCTGAGGGTATCTGTTCTGTAGTCTTTCACTTTGCGAGAGGGGCGCGACGAGGGTTTTTTCTGCGAGGTTGGCAATGGATGTAAAACCTCATGGGACCCTGTCGCGATGATCTCGCCGCTTGTGTAGTTGGACGGAACCCCATCGCCATGTCGGTGAGCGGTCAGGGACCAGTGATAGCTGTAGCTGGAGGCATCAATGTTGGGGAGGAGGATCTTGAATGTCAGCTTTTGCTCGGTGGCCGCTTGGGCAATCCATCCGATTTTAGCCGTGAGCGTGGGGTCGGCTCTTTGGGTTTCGAATTTTACGCCAGCTTCAACACCTAATGTAGCGGCGTTTAACTCTGCAAAGGCGATATCCGCATGTTCGGGATATTCCCAGTGAATGGCAGGGCTTTCATTGGCTTTGCCGAAATGACAACGTATTGCCCAACGCTCTATAGAGCTCGACTCCTTGCTTTCCGCCAGTTTGATCATGCCATAGGAGGCTGCAGCGAGGATAATCGCTATCCCTAAAGGGCCCATTAATGAAGCATTGAAAACTGCTATTGTTGAATAAATTACTCCTACACCTGATGTGGCTGCTGCAAAGGTGTAAGCTGATGCGGCTGTTTTATCCCCGCCTTTCCATGTTCGCTTCAAGGCAAACACTGCCTGTGCCGTATCGTAAATCCCGGCCACGGCCCCCATGACGGCACCTACCCTGACCGTTGCCCGCCCCATTTCTATGACTGTGGCCATCCGTGCCGTCCCCGCAGGTGTCATGGGTATCCTGGTGTTGATCTGCGTGGCGCCGGTCCTGATGATCAAGCCCAGCG
>NZ_JAJSRC010000110.1:0-340 GCF_021283245.1 Pseudomonas sp. NMI760_13
GCGATATCCAGCTCGATGCCAATGGCCAGCTGAGCATGGCCCAGGCCAGCGCCGGGGGCGATGTGCGCATCCGGGCGGCCGGTATCGAAACCCAGGGGCCGGTGCATGCCGGCAAGCAACTGCAGGTGGAAAGCCGTGGTGACCTGGTCAACCGTCAGGGGCTGACCGCGGCAGGTTCGGTGCAACTGGACGCGGCAGGTCAACTGAGCAACCTTGGGGGCATCCAGGCCGGCATCCAGGCCGATGGCAGCCGCGCGGCCGACGCCGACCTGAAGATCAACGCCGGAGCCGTGGACAACCGCAACCAGCGCCTGATCGCCAGCGGTGACCTGACGCTGAC
>NZ_JAJSRC010000021.1:0-110746 GCF_021283245.1 Pseudomonas sp. NMI760_13
ATTATGCCTGTGAAAGTATCGGCGCCTGCCTTGGTGCATGCCTCAAGTCGTGCGCAGCGGCAGTGGTGACCACGCTGAAACCGCGTCGGACCAACAAGGCGGACCAGGTAATGGCCCAGGAGCGATTGGCCCGAAACAAATGTGGGAGCGGGCTCGCCCCGCGATGCGCCGCGCGGGCGGCGCTCGATCTCATAGGCGCCAGAGAATCTTCGGCGAACACTTCTGAGACACACAGCAATCCCACGGCGAACACCTCGCACACACAACCCAATCCCAAGACAGGCACCTCCCACATCTGTTTTGGGCCAGTCTGTCCTGTAATAAGGTTATCGCTGTACGCCTTGTTGGCCCGACGCGGTTTCGGCGTGGGCACCACTGGTTATCCTGCCGAACGCACCCCCACCGCCCTGCGGGAATGGCCGCGCGTGGTGACGATTCCCAGGAACGAGATCACGATCGCCAGGCTCAGGGTGGCGGTTACCTCGGCGCGGTGCTCCTCGGTGAACATCATCACGGCCAGGGCGCCACTGATGAACAGGATCACCGCCCAGGTCAGCCAGGGGAACAGCCACATGCGGAACTTGAGGTTGGCGTTCTCGCGCTCCAGCCGCCCACGCATGCGCAGTTGCGAAATGGCGATCACCAGGTACACCAGCAGCGCGATGGCGCCGGAGCTGGCGAGCAGGAACTCGAACACGCCCTTGGGCGCGAAGTAGTTGAGGATGGCGATGGCCGCGCCGATCAGGGTGCTGCCGAACACCGCGGCGCGAGGGACACCCACCTTGGAGGTGTTCTTCAGCAAGGCCGGCGCATCACCCCGCTTGGCCAGCGAGTACATCATCCGCGAGGCAATATAGATAGAAGAGTTCATGCAGCTGGTTACCGCGATCAGCACCACGAAGTCGACCATCAGCGCCGCGTTGGGGATGTTCATGATTTCCAGCGCGCGCTGGTAGGAACCCACCACCGCCAGCTGCGGGTCATTCCACGGCACCACCGAGATGATCACGAAGATCGACAATATATAGAAGGTGCTGATGCGCCAGATCACCGAACGGGTGGCCTTGGCGATATTGCGCGCCGGGTCGCTGGACTCGGAGGCGGCAATGGTCACCGCCTCGGTGCCGATGAAGCTGAACATTACGGTGATGAAGGCGCCGACCACCGCGGACCAGCCCTTGGGCGCGAAGCCGCCGTGCTCATCCACCAGCGTGCTCAGCCCACTGACCTCGCGTTCCGGCAACCAGCCCGCCAGCGCGGCGAAGCCCAGGCCGATGAAACCGAGAATGGCGGTGACCTTGAGAATGGCGAACCAGAACTCGAACTCACCGTACTTGGCCACGCTGAACAGGTTGGTGCAGGCCAGCAGCAGCACCGAGGCCAGGGCGAAGATCCAGCTGTCCACCTGGGGGAACCAGGCGTTGAGCACGTGCCCGGCAGCCAGTGCCTCGATGGGGATCACCAGCACCCAGAACCACCAGTACAGCCAGCCGATGGTGTAGCCGGCCCAGCGACCGATGGCCTGGTCGGCATAGGTGGAGAACGAGCCGGTGTCGGGGTGGGCCACGGCCATTTCGCCGAGCATGCGCATGACCAGCACCACCAGGGTGCCGGCCACGAAATAGGAGAGAATGGTGGCCGGACCGGCCGCCGCGATGGCGTGCCCGGAGCCGACGAAGAGTCCCGCGCCGATGATGCCGGCGATGGACAGCATCGTTACGTGACGTGGCTTGAAACCTTGAGCAAGGTTGCCATCAGTTCCCACGGTGTTCATTGGTCTTGTTCTCTTTTTGCTGACACAAGGAAGGGACGGGCAGGCGCGGGCGAAACGGTCTCCTCGGCTAAGGGCGGAGTACGTTGCGCACGCTCTGTTACGGCCTTCTCAAGCGCCCGGGCAACGCACCGTGGGGATGCGGGCTTCACTTTAAGCCGGGCGCGGCGCGAGCAAAATGCTCGAAAACGTCAGGCAACGGTTCGATCACGACACCGCGTACCCATGCACGTCAGTCAAGCCCCTCGGCATGCCTGTTTGCGTCAGTCGCGGTCACGCAGGTAGTCCCAGTAGAAGTTCACCACCGCGAACACCACGATCACCGTGACGATCATCAGGCCGATCTGCAGGTTGCTCATGGGGCCTCCCGTTGAGTCATCTGTAGGAGCGGGCTTGTCCCGCGATTGCGATCATGGGGGACGACATCGTTGTGCGGCCCGGCGCTGTCGCGGGACAAGCCCGCTCCTACAGTGCTGCGATGTCTGCCCGAACGGGCCAGGCGCTTGAGCGCCAGCACCATGAGCACGCCCAGCAGCATCATCGCCAGCACCAGCACGGCATAGGCCAGCCACCATGGCACGCCCGTGGTCATCATGCTGAACTCGGACATGCCGCCAATGCTGGCGATCAGGTTCAGCGGCAGGAACACCACGTTGATCAGGGTGAGGTTGCGCAGGGTCTCGTTCATCGCGTTGTTGGCCAGGTTGCCGCGGGCATCCATCAAGCCGGCGAACACCGTCGAGTAGATCTCGGCCTGCTTGTGACACTGGTTGTTCTCGATCACCAGGTCGTCGATCAGCGCCAGCACCTCGGGGTTGAAATGACGCTTCTCGCCATGGGCGCGCAGGCGCGAGAGCACCGCGCCATTGCTGTGGATGGCATTGATATAGTGGATCAGGCTTTCGCTGAGGTTGAACATCTGCATCAGGTGGTGGTTCTCCAGCGACTGCTCGAAACGTTGCTGCAGTTCGCGGGCGACCATCTTGATCACCTTCAGGTGCCCCAGGTAGTGGTGCAGGTTGTCGAGCAGGATGGCCAACAACACATCCATCGGATCGTGCAGTGCATGGCGCTGTCCGAGGCCTTCGAGCAGGGACGCGTCCGGGGCGATCAACACCAGGTGGCCGTCGACCATCAGCATGCCGAAGGAAGACACCTGGAAGGCGAAACTGTCTCCCCCGGTGTAGCTCTCCGGGCGCTTCCAGATCAGGAACAGGCCATCGCGGTGCAGTTCGATGCGCGACACCTCGTCCGGGTCGAGTGCCGAAGCCAGGGCATGGGCATCCAGGTGGAACCACGCCTGCAACAGTTCACGCTCGGCGCTGTCCGGTTCAACGAACAGCAGCACCTCGCAATCGAGCCCTTCGCGCTTGCGCAACTGACCATGGGCCAGGCTGTAGCTTTCGATCATGCCAGCACCTCGTTACCAGGCTTGCCCCCGGCGCTTCTGCTCCAGGCGGCGGATGAATTCCTCCAGCACCAGGGTGTAGAGGTCGTCGTGCAGGTAGGCGTCCTCGATGCCGGCGTCGAGGTTGGGGTTGTCGTTGACCTCGATCACCACCACCCGATCACCGACCTGCTTGAGGTCGACGCCATACAGGCCATCGCCGATCAGGTTGGCGGCCTTCACCGCCAGCTCCACCACCGCCCGCGGCGCCTCGTGCACGGCCAGGGTGCGGCACTCGCCGTTGACCTCGTCGCGCTGGGCCTGGTGGTTGAAGATCTGCCAGTGGCCCTTGGACATGAAGTACTGGCAGGCGAAGATCGGCTTGCGATTGAGCACGCCGATACGCCAGTCGTATTCGGTGTAGAGGTATTCCTGGGCCAGCAGCAGCACCGAGTGCTCGAACAGTTCGCCGGTAGCGGCCTGGAGTTCGGCGGGGTCCTTGACCTTGATCACGCCCCGGGAGAAACAGCCGTCGGGTATCTTCAGCACCAGCGGAAAGCCCAGCCGCACACCGATGCCTTCCAGGGCCTGGGGGTTGTCGCGGTAGAGGATCTCGCTGGCCGGCATGGCCAGGCGATGGCTGCGCAGCAGGTCGGTCAGGTAGACCTTGTTGGTGCAGCGCAGGATCGACGCCGGGTCGTCCATCACCACCAGCCCTTCGCTCTCGGCCTTCTTGGCGAAGCGGTAGGTGTGGTTGTCGACGCTGGTGGTCTCGCGGATCAGCAGCGCGTCGTATTCGGCCAGGCGGGCGTAGTCCTTCTTGCCGATCAGCTCGACATCGACCCCCAGTTGGCGCCCGGCGCGAATGAAGTGCTCCAGCGCCTTGGGGTTGGACGGCGGCAGCGCTTCGTCGGGGTCGTGGAGGATCGCCAGGTCGTAACGCGCCACCCGGCGCGAGCGCGGTTGACGCCAGATCCTGCGGCTGAAGCCATCGAGGGCGTTGGCGAACGGGTCCTGCTGGTCTTCGCGCAACTTGTGCAGCGCGCCGGCCTTGACCCCGGCGATATGCCAGGCGCTGGTCTTGCGGAACTCCACCAGCAGGATCGGACACGGGAAACTTTCGAACAACTGGCGGGCGATGTCCTGCAGCGGTTCCAGATCGGTACGGCCGAAATACAGGGTCAGGGTGAACCCTTCGGTTTCGCCGTAGGGGTGATTGGCCAGGGCGCTCTCGAGGCTGCGCGCCATGTCGTCGAGGGCCAATCCGTATAACGACTTGCGGGTCAACTCACTGATACTTCTGACCGAGGGAATGACTTTATGCCCGCGCGCCTCGGCCAACAACGAACAATAATAACCGTGACCTAGATATTTATAGTTACGACATAGGTTTATTACCTGGACACGTTTGCCGTTATCGGCCTCGCGTGGTTCCTCCAGGTATTCCTGGGCCGTCACGACATCCTCGCTGGGCAGGTACGAAGCCCAGTCTTCACGCCGCTCCACGATGATCACCAGCTGACTTGACTTGTTATCCAGGGTCAGTGGATAAATAACACCAGTTGTACTTGAGTGTGAACTTTCCCCGGGCCAGCCAGGTAAGGGTTCCTGAAACGAAGACATGTTTGAAGCCCTGTGTTGGGTAGACACGGTTTCTATTAAGCACGAAGTTTTTCGAATGTCCCGTTTCATTACGCAACTTTTACGGCGGCCCTATGCACATCGAATTTCGCCTGGCAACTGTTGACGACCTGCCGGCCCTGCTGGCACTGGAGAACCAGTGCTTCGCCCTCGACCGGCTGACCCCGCGCAGCTTTCGCTGGATGCTGTCCCACGCCAATGCCAGCCTGCTGGTGGCGCAACGCGACGGCCAGCTGATGGGCTATGCATTGTTGCTGTTCCACCGCGGCACCTCGCTGGCCCGCCTGTATTCCATCGCCATTGCCGAGCAGGCCCGTGGCCATGGCCTTGGCGCCCGCCTGCTGGAACAGGCCGAACGCTGCGCCCTGGAGCACGAGCGCGCCTACCTGCGGCTTGAGGTGCGCACCGACAACCCCAAGGCCATTGCCCTGTACGAACGCCACGGCTACCGTCGTTTCGCCCAGGTCGACGACTACTACGAGGATCACAGCAGCGCCCTGCGCTACGAGAAGCGCATCCTCCAGCACCCGACGGGCGAGACGCGACCGGTCCCCTACTACGCCCAGACCACCGACTTCACCTGCGGCCCGGCCTGCCTGCTGATGGCCATGGCCGCGCTGCAACCGCAGCGCCCGCCGAGCCGTCGCGAGGAACTGCGCCTGTGGCGCGAGGCGACCACGGTGTTCATGACCTCCGGTCACGGCGGCTGCAGCCCTCATGGGCTGGCGCTGGCCGCCTGGCGCCGGGGCTTTCGCGTCAGGCTGCTGCTCAATACCGAGGGGCCGCTGTTTCTCGATGGCGTGCGCCAGCCCGGCAAGAAGGAAGTCATGCGCCTGGTCCATGAGGACTTCTGCGCCGAGTTGCAGGACAGCGACGTGGTAGTCGCGCGGCAGGCGCCCAATCTGCCCCGGGTACTGGCCGAGGGCGGCCTGGCGCTGGTACTCATCAGCAACTACCGGCTGACCGGCAGCAAGGCGCCGCACTGGGTGCTGGTCACCGCCTGCGACGACGACTTCGTCTACCTGCACGACCCCGACACCGACCACGCTCGTCACCGGCAGGTCCTGGACTGTCAGCACCTGCCGGTCAGTCACCAGGAGTTCCAGCGTATGAGCCTGTTCGGCGGTCGCAAGTTGCGGGCGGCGGTGGTGGTGTATGCAGGGAGTGAAACTGCGGCGTAAACAGAGACCGCCGCCTGACTGCGGTGCGGGCGGCCATCTTTCTACGTCTGCCCTCACCGCGTTAGCACAAACCCTTACAACTTTTCATCCACGCTACGGTTAACGTTCACCCTCACTTCACGGACCGGTATGGACGCCATGGCACTCCTCCTCGACGACCCCGCACTCGCGCAGGTCGAGCACTACCGCGACGACTCGCACCTGCGCGCCGAACTCAACGCCCTCACCCGCCAGACCTATGGCTTCGACTTCGAAGCCTGGTACCAGGCCGGCTTCTGGCAAGCCGACAACCAGCCGTGCTCACTGGTTCGCGACGGGAAGATGCTGGCCAACGCCTCGGCCAACCTGCTCGATTTCACCCTGGATGGCCAGCACCTGCGCTGCGTCCAGATCGGTACGGTAATGACCGCGCCGCAGGCACAGGGCCGTGGCTATAGCCGATACTTGATGGAGGTGCTGGTGGAGCGCTGGGCAGGTAACTGCGACCTGCTGTACCTGTTCGCCAACAGCACCGTACTCGATCTCTATCCCAGGTTCGGTTTTCGCCGAGTGGTCGAACACGAGTACTACCAGCCCTGGTCGACGCAACCACGGGCCACAACCTTCCACCCGGTGAACCTGGATGATGGCGAACAACGTCAACGTTTCATCGATGCGGTGGAAAAGAGTTGTCCACAGGCGCGATTGAGCCTGGTGCCGAATGTGCCGCTGACGATGTTCTATTGCGATGGGCCCTACCGGGAGGCCTTGTTCCATTCCTCGGAGCATGAGGCGTATGTGGTGATGGAACAGGATGGCGAGCGGATGGTGCTGGTGGACGTGTTCTGCGAACGCGAACTGGCGCTGGCCGATGTGCTGGCTGAACTGGTCACGGCAACCACGCGGGAGGTGGTGCTGGGGTTCGCGCCGCTGAACTGCGAAGGCTTCGCGACACGGGTTGCGGATAACGATGATGCGTTGTTCGTCTGGGGAGCGGCACCTACCCGTGTCGATGGGCAGGTGCTGATGTTTCCAGTGCTCTCCCATACCTGAATCGCGGGGCAAGCCTGCCACCATGTCACCAGGTCAGGCAGATCTTGCCAAAATGCTTGTTGCTCTCCTGGTACTTGAAGGCCTCGACCATCTGCTCCAGCTCGAAGTGCTTGTCCACCACCGGCCGCAGGCCATTGGCGTCGATGGCGCGGACCATCGCCTGCTGCTGGGCGCGACTGCCCACCAGCACGCCCTGCAGACGGATCTGCCGTACCAGCGCCTGCACCAGCGGCAGCTGTCCGGCCACGCCAGTGAGGATGCCGATCAGCGACACATGCCCGCCGATACGCGCGGCGATCATCGACTGCTCCAGCGTGGCCGGGCCACCAACCTCGATCACATGGTCCACGCCGCGTCCGCCGGTCAGCGCACGAACCTTTTCGCCCCAGGCGGGCGTGGTCTTGTAGTTGATCAGGTGATCCGCGCCCAGCGCCTTGAGACGCTCCAGCTTGGCATCGCTGGACGAGGTGGCGATCACCGTGGCGCCGGCCAGCTTGGCGAATTGCAGGGCGAAGATCGAAACGCCACCGGTGCCCTGCACCAATACGCTGTCGCCGGGCTTGAGGTGGTCATCGCTCATCAGGGCGCGCCAGGCAGTGACGCCGGCGGTGGTAAGGGTCGCCGACTCGGCATGGCTGTAGCCCTTGGGCGCGAGGGTGAAGGAGCTGGCCCGGGCAGTCACCTGTTCACGGGCATAGCCGTCGATGCCGTCACCCGGCACGCTGGCAAAGCCCTCGACCTGAGCCTGGCCATCGACCCAGTCGGGGAAAAAGGTGCTGACCACCGCATCACCAACCTGGAACTCGCTGACCCCGGCGCCCACCGCAATCACTTCGCCGGCACCATCGGCCATGGGGATGCGCCGCTCGCTCGGCCCCCACATGCCGCTGACCACGGCGAAGTCGTGGTAGTTGAGGGAGCTGGCGTGCAGGCGCACGGTGATCTCGCCGGCCTTGGGCGCGACGGTTTCGCAGGTGCCGACCTGGACCTTGTCGTAGCCGCCGCCGGGCAGGACGTAGAGGGCCTTGGTGCTCATGGGTGGGTCTCCATCAAGGGAAAAGATGCAGTGCAGCTTAGACAGGTCTGGACGATCGCGGGGCATGCCATCGCCAAGGTGACACCATTCCCCTGTAGGAGCGGCCTTGTGCCGCGAAAGGGCTGCGCAGCGGCCCCAGCCATTTTGGCTCTGATGATCCTGGGGCTGCTTTGCAGCCCTTTCGCGGCGCAAGGCCGCTCCTACAGAGGGATTGTGCAGGGCATGAGAGGCATCATCCGAGCAACGCCCTCAGCGCCCGGCAATCGGCCGCATGCCAGTCGGCCAGCTGCGGCCATGGGTTGTCCGGCAGGTTGACCAGCACGGTGCGGGTGCCCGCGGCCCGGCCGCAGTCGAGGTCGAAGCGGTAGTCGCCGACCATCACCATCTCACCGGGGCTCACGTCCCAGGCGCGGGCGATCTGCAGCAGCCCGTCAGGGCTGGGCTTGGGCGCCGCCTCGTCGCGCCCGAGGATGTGCTCGACCGGGAAGCAGTCGGCCAGGCCGATGGCCTCGAGGGTGACATGGGCCAGTTCGCGGGCATTGCGGGTGAGGATGGCCAGCCGGCAATCACGCCCGGCCAGTTCACGCACCAGCTCCACTGCGCCGTCAGCGGCCTTGGAGGCGATTGCCAGGTCGCGCTCGTGCTCCAGCAGCCAGGCATGCTTGGCCGCCGCTTCCGCCGCCGGCAAGGCGGCCAGGTGGGTGAGGATGTCGTGGTCGGACGGGATGTCGAGCGCCTCGCGGATGGCCGCGAAGTCATGCACGGCGACCGTCAGGGTGCCATCCATGTCAAACACCCAGTGGCGAATATCCCCGAGGCTCATGCCCAGTCCTTGCGATGGCGGATCAGGCCTTCCTGGGTGGACGAGGCCACCAGTTGCCCGGCGCGGTTGAAGATGCTGCCACGGCAGAAACCGCGGGCGTTGCCGGCCCAGGGGCTGTCGGTGGCGTATAGCAGCCACTCATCGGCGCGCAGGTCACGGTGGAACCACAGCGAATGGTCGAGACTGGCGATCTGCATGTCCTTGCGCCACACCGACTTGCCATGGGGCAGCAAGGAAGTGGTCAGCAGGCCGAAGTCCGAGGCGTAGGCCAGCAGGTACTTGTGCAGCGCCGGGATGTCCGGGAGGTTGCCGTCGGCGCGGAACCAGGCGTACTTGATTGGTTCGCCCGGCTTGGGGTCGAACGGATCACGCTCGGTGATCGGGCGGATCTCGATGGGCTTGGCGCACAGCACCTTCTCGCGGATACGCTCGGGCAACTTGTCGGCCATGGCACTGGCCAGCTCGACTTCGCTGGGCAGGTTTTCCGGGCCGACCACGTCCGGCATCTGCGCCTGGTGCTCGAAACCGTCCTCGTCGTACTGGAACGACGCGCTGCAGGTGAAGATCGGCTGGCCCTTCTGGATCGCCGTGACCCGCCGGGTGCTGAAGCTGCCGCCGTCGCGCACGCGGTCCACCGAATAGACCACCGGCATGCTGGCATCGCCCGGGCGCAGGAAGTAACCGTGCAGCGAATGCACGTGGCGGGCGTCCTCGACCGTCTGGCTGGCCGCCGACAGCGACTGGCCGAGCACCTGGCCACCGTACAGCTGGCGGAAGCCCAGGTCCTGGCTGCGTCCGCGGAACAGGTTCTCCTCGATCGACTCGAGGCTCAGCAAGTCGACCAGATCGTCGAGTACGTGGCTCATGGGGTTCTCCTGGCAAGGCAATACGGCGCGGTTATACCGGCGAATGATACAGGGTTTTGCCGTTCGTCCCGTCGTACGAATGGCGACCTATTCAGCCGCGCAGGTTCTGTTGCCAGCGGTCGCGGTCGATGCGGTACAGCACATGGGGGCGTAGCGGATCGCCGACGGGCAGCCGCGGGTGCTCGAAGCTGCCCGCCAGGTCCTGGACCATGCCGATGGCCTGCATCACCTTCTGCGATGGCAGGTTGGCCTCGGTGGTGAACGACACCACCTCGTCCAGGTGCAACTGGGCGAAGGCACAACGCAGGCAGGCCCAGGCCGCCTCGCTGGCGAAGCCCAGCCCCCAGTGGCGGCGGGCCAGACGCCAGCCGATCTCCACCGCCGGGCCGAACGGGGCGGCGAAGTTGACGTTGAGCAGGCCGGTCATGCCGATGAAGGCGCCGCTGTCCTTGCGCTCCAGGGCCCAGAGGCCGAAGCCGTACTCGTTGAAATGACCACGGATCCGGCCGATCAGCGCCGCCGCCTCGACCCGGGTCATCGGCGCGGGGAAATAGCGCATCACCTGCGGGTCGGCGCACAGGGCGGCGAACTCGCGCAGGTCTTCGTCCTGCCATTGGCGCAACACCAGGCGCGGGCTTTCCAGTTCGAGAATGGGGGTCATCGGCACGGCTCCGAAATCACGGTCTGGCAGTGTACAGCGTAGGCCGCGCGCATCAGCCAGCCGATGCTTTTTTCACATCGGCTTCACCGCCCCCCGACAGGCCGCTTCGCACAATGCCGCCACTATCGCGGCCTTCGTCGACGCCGCACTGCCATCGGAGTGACGCATGCACCCCAGCAACACCCTGCACAACCCGGCCCTGCTGGCCCCCCGCAAACGCCGCCGCTCGCGCACCGTGGTCGGCGCCGTCATCGGCCTGCTCCTGACACTGGCCGGGGCCAGCACCTGGCTAGCGACGAGGACGCACATCGTGAACCTTGGCAATGAGCAACAGTTGAGCGACAGCGGCCTGCTGCAGGACTGGAAGGAAGGCGCGGTGATCGTGATGATTCGCCATGCCGAACGCTGCGACAGTGCCCCGGGGCCGTGCCTGGACGATCCAACCGGCATCACCGTGTCCGGCAGCCAGGCGGCGCAACGGGTAGGCCAGGGCTTGCAGCAACTGGGGCTGGCCGGCGCCGACCTGCTCAGCAGCCCGAAGCTGCGCACCCGCCAGACCGCGCACTTCATCCTCGGCCAGGCCGTGACCAGCGAAGACTGGCTGGAGCGCTGCGACCGCCCGTTCCCGGCCGAGGCCATGGCCCGCAAGCGGCCCGGGCACAACCTGGTGCTGGTGACCCACAACGGTTGCATCGATCACTTCGCGCGCCAGCAGCATGTGCCGGGCGGTGAACGCGAGAGCGGTTATGCCAGCGCGCTGTTCGTGTCGGTGGATGGCAACGGCAAGGCGCGGATTCTTGGGCGGATGAACGAGCCGGACTGGCAAAGGGTGCTGGCGTCGGCCGACAAGTGATCGGCTACCAGCAATTCGCCATCCCCTGTGGGAGCGGGTTTACCCGCGAAGCAGCCAGCGCGGTCTCTGGCACCCGCTATGCGGGTGATCGCGGGTGAACCCGCTCCCACAGAAGCCAGCAAAGCTGGCAAGATCGGTGCTCGCCCCCACCGCACCGACACCATGCCCCTGCCGCTGATCTACCACGACGACTACAGCCCCGAGTTCCCGCCGGACCATCGCTTCCCGATGGACAAGTTCCGCTTGTTGCGCGATCACCTGGTGGACAGTGGCCTGACCACCGACGCCGCCCTGCTGCGCCCGGAGATCTGTCCCAACGACATCCTCGCCCTGGCCCATGACCGCGACTACATCGAGCGCTATATGAACGGCGAACTGTCCCGCGAGGACCAGCGCCGCCTCGGCCTGCCCTGGAGCGAGGCCCTGGCCCGGCGCACCGTGCGCGCCGTGGGTGGCTCGCTGTTGACCGCCGAGCAGGCGCTGCAACATGGCATCGCCTGCCACCTGGCCGGCGGCACCCATCACGCCCACTACGACCACCCGGCCGGCTTCTGCATCTTCAACGACCTGGCGGTGATCAGCCGTTACCTGCTGGAGGCCGGCCGTGTGCACCGGGTGCTGATCTTCGACTGCGACGTGCACCAGGGTGATGGCACCGCGCGCATGCTCCAGGACACGCCGGAGGCGATCACCGTGTCGCTGCACTGCGAGCAGAACTTCCCGGCGCGCAAGGCCCAGAGCGACTGGGACATCCCCCTGCCCCGCGGCATGCACGACAGCGCCTACCTCAAGGTGGTCGAAGATGCGCTGAACTACCTGCTGCCGCTGTACCAGCCCGACCTGGTGCTGTACGACGCCGGCGTCGATGTGCACAAGGACGACGCCCTGGGTTACCTGCAACTGACCGACGCAGGCCTGGCCGCCCGCGACGAGCATGTGTTGCGCCAGTGCCTGGGCCGCGACATCCCGGTGATGGGCGTGATCGGCGGCGGCTACAGCAAGGACCGCGAAGCCCTGGCCCGGCGCCACGGCATCCTCCACCACAGCGCAGCGCGGGTGCTCGGTTGTTCACAATGACTGTGGAACCGCTTGTGGATAACCTGCGGGAAAGCCGCTCCAGCCCTTTAACTGCCTGAGCTGCAAAGAATTGATCGTTTTTTGAGCAGTGTCGTGACAGGCCCCGCTGAGGTAGAATGCGCGGTCTTTTCCACAGCCTGTCGCCCGCCATGAACGATCCCCGCCCCGCCTCCCGCCCCCTAGTCGCCGTGATCGGCGGCGGCCCCGCCGGCCTGATGGCCGCCGAGACCCTGGCCCGGCGCGGGATGGCGGTAGAAGTGTTCGACGCCATGCCCTCGGTGGGCCGCAAGTTTCTGCTGGCCGGCGTCGGCGGCATGAACATCACCCATTCCGAGCCCTACCCCGCCTTCGTCGGCCGTTACGGCGCACGCCAGGGCGAGATCGACACGCTGCTGCGCGACTTCGATGGCGAGGCCCTGCGCCAGTGGATTCACGGCCTGGGCATCGAAACCTTCGTCGGTACCTCGGGCCGCGTGTTCCCTCGCGACATGAAGGCCGCGCCGCTGCTGCGCGCCTGGCTCAAGCGCCTGCGCGAGTCCGGCGTGGTTATCCACACCCGGCACCGCTGGTTGGGCTGGACAGCCGAAGGTGCCCTGCGGATCAGTTATCCACAAGGCGAGCTGCAGGTACGGGCCGACGCCGTGGTGCTGGCCCTGGGTGGCGGCAGCTGGGCACGCCTGGGCTCGGACGGTGCCTGGGTGCCGCTGCTGGCCGAACGCGGTGTGGATATCTCTGCGCTGCGGGCGAGCAACTGCGGTTTCGAGGTCGAGGGCTGGAGTGATCTGCTCAAGGACAAGTTCGCCGGCGCCCCGCTGAAGAACATCGCCCTTGCCATACCCGGCGCCGCGTCGCGCAAGGGCGAATTCATCCTCACCGCCCAAGGGGTGGAGGGCAGCCTGGTGTATGCCTGGTCGGCGGCCCTGCGGGAGGCGATTGACCGCGACGGGCGGGCGACGCTGCTGCTCGACCTGCTGCCGGACCGGCCTGTGGACAAGATTGCCCAGGCCCTGGCCAAGCCCAGGGGATCGCGCTCGATGGCCAAGCACCTGCACGGCCAGCTCGGGATCGACGGGGTGAAGGCGGCCTTGTTGCGCGAGTTGACCGACCAGGCGACCTTTGCCGACCCCGAGCGCCTGGCGGCGGCGATCAAGGCATTGCCGATCATGCTGGTGCGGACCCGGCCGCTGGACGAGGCGATCAGCAGTGCTGGTGGCGTGCGCTTCGAAGGGTTGGATGAAGGGCTGATGGTGCGCAACCTGCCTGGGGTGTTCTGCGCGGGGGAGATGCTGGATTGGGAGGCGCCGACTGGGGGGTACCTGCTGACGGCGTGTTTTGCCAGTGGTTTGCGGGCAGGAAATGCTGCGGCGGATTGGTTAATGCGTCAGGTCAGGTAGATTGCCGGGGCTGCTACGCAGCCCTTTCGCGGCACAAGGCCGCTCCTACAGGGTGATGCGCGGTCCTCTGTAGGAGCGGCCTTGCCGAGGCGTCGGACCGGCCGGAAAGGGCGGCAAAGCGGCCCCAAAAATCTCAAGGCTTACGCTTGCCCGGTTTGCCACCAAAGCTCGGCACCTTGCGCACGGCCTTGACCGCCGGCGCCGAAGCCCCCGCCTCCTCGCTGTCCATCCAGCGCCCCAGACCACGCTTGGCACTGTTCTCTTTCGGTTTCTTGGGCTTCTTCGGCTTTTTCAGCACCTGGCCACTGGCATCGGTCACCGGCACCCGGTGATCGGGGATGAAGTCCGGCTCCTCATGGCGCGGCAGCACCTGGCGGATCAGCGTCTCGATCGACGCCAGCAGTTGCACCTCGTCGGCGCACACCAGCGAGATCGCCTCACCCTTGTTGCCCGCGCGGCCGGTCCGACCGATACGGTGCACATAGTCCTCGGCGACGATCGGCAGGTCGAGGTTGACCACCAGCGGCAGGTCGTCGATATCCAGGCCGCGGGCAGCCACATCGGTGGCCACCAGCACCTGGACTTCACGCGCCTTGAAGGTGTCCAGGGCACGCTGGCGGGTGGCCTGCGGGCGGTCGCCGTGGATACCGTCGGCGTTCACGCCCTCGGCCAGCAGACGCTCGACCAACTGATCCACGCCATTGCGGGTCTTGGCGAACACCAGCACCTGCTTCCAGCGCTGCTTGCGCAACAGGTGGCAGAACAGGTCGGCCTTGCGCTTCTTGTCCACCGGCACCAGCCATTGCTTGACCGTGTTGGCAGCGGCATTTCGCGGGCTGACTTCGATGCTCAGCGGGTCGTTCAGCGCCAGGCCCGCGAGCATACGGATCTGGTCGGAGAAGGTCGCGGAGAACAGCAGCGTCTGGCGCTTGCGCGGCAACGCCGCATACACCGCCTGCAGCTCTTCGGCAAAGCCCAGGTCGAGCATGCGGTCGGCTTCGTCGAGCACCAGGGTCTGCACCTGGCCGAACTTGATGGCGTTCTGGCGGAACAGGTCGAGCAGACGGCCCGGGGTGGCCACCAGCAGGTCGACGCCACGGCGCAGGCGCATCATCTGCGGGTTGATGCTGACGCCGCCGTACACCGCGTAGGTGGACAGCGGCAGGTTCTCGGCATACTCACGCACATTGGCGTGGACCTGCTCGGCCAGTTCGCGGGTCGGCACCAGCACCAGCGCGCGCACCGAGTTGCTGGCGACCTTCTCCCCTTCCAGCGCCAGGCGTTGCAGTACCGGCAGGGCGAAGCCGGCGGTCTTGCCGGTGCCGGTCTGGGCGGCGGCCATCAGGTCGCGGCCGGCGAGCACGGCGGGGATGGCCTTGGCCTGGACCGGGGTGGGCGTGGTGTAGTCCAGCGTCTGCAGGGTGCGCAGCAGCGGTTCGATCAGGCCGAGTTGGGCGAAATTCATGGCAATACCGTCAGGGGTTCAGCGAAGGCGGCAAGTTTACCCCAGCACCACGGTGGCCCAAAGAACAAAGGGCCCGCTCCCACACGGATCGCGCCAGATTCTAGAAATTGAGCAAGACAGTTGCTCCCACAGGGTCAGAAGTCCGCTACCTTATTTGCACACCCCTTCTTTGAGCGGCACTGGCGACTCCGGCGCCTTGCGCCACTGCGGCAGGCCGATCAGCACCACCGCGCCGATGATCACCGCCATGGCCACGCACTCCTCGGCGCCGATCTGCTCGCCGGCGAAGACGATCCCCAGCAACACCGCCACCGCCGGGTTGACGTAGGCATAGCTGGTGGCCGCCGCCGGGCGCACGTGCTTGAGCAGGTACATGTAGGAACTGAATGCCAGGATCGAGCCGAAGAACACCAGGTAGGCCAACGCGCCCCAACCGGCGGCGGTGGGCATCTGGGTCAGGCGCTCGCCGCTGACGGCACTGCCGATCAGCAACGCGGCGCCGCCCACCAGCATTTCTGCGGCACTGGCCATCGCGCCCTGGGGCAGCGGCAGGCTCTTGCTCCACACCGAACCGAAGGCCCAGGCTGCCGCGGCGAACAGGATCAGCGCCGCGCCCATGGGGCTGGCCTGCAGGTTCGAGCCCATGTTGAGCATGCCGATGCCGACCAGCCCGAGAGCGATCCCCGCCCACTCCAGGCGCGAGTTGCGATGGCCGAAGAACAGGCCGAACACCAAGGTGAACAGCGGCACCGTGGCCACCGCCAACGCCGCCACGCCCGAGGCGACCCCGGCATGCTCGGCCAGGGTCACCCCGCCGTTGCCGCAACTAAGCAACAGGAAACCGATCGCCCCGGCCGCGCGCCACTGGGGCCAGGTCGGCGCCGGCACACCACGCCAGCGCAGGAAGCCATAGAGCAGGCTGCCGGCAATCACGAAACGCACCCCGGCCATCAGCATCGGCGGCCAGGACTCCACGCCGATGCGGATAAACAGGTAGGTCGAGCCCCAGACCAGGTACAGGGCAAGAAAGGCGCCAACAAGCAACAACGGGAAGCGACGGGAGGAGGACATGGCAAGGGCTCGAAATCCGTTTACGGGTGGATTAGTTTAGAAAGGCCCAGGCGCAAACTTAAGTTATAAAACACGTTTAAAACACCAAAACACTTTGTAATGGATGGTTGTTCGGCCACCTTGCCGTCGATTGCAAAGCCAACAGGAATCACCATGGACAAGTATGACCGCATGCTCCTCGCCGCCCTGCTGGAAAATGGCCGGGCCACCTACGCGCAGCTGGCGCGCCAGGTCAATCTGTCGGCCCCGGCGGTGGCCGAACGGGTGGCCAAGCTGGAAGCCAGCGGGGTAATCAGCGGCTACACGGCCAAGGTCGATCTGGAGAAGATCGGCCTGCCGATCCAGTGCGTGATGGAACTGCGCCTGGCCAGCCATGGCAACCAGCAGGCCTACGAGGCCCTGGAGAAAATCCCCGAGCTCACCGAATGCCACCGGGTGACCGGCGACCCGTGCGTGATCATGCAGGCGGCCGTCACGTCGATGGGCGAGTTGGAGGCGCTGATCAACCGCGTATCGCAGCTGGGCTTCACCAAGACCTCGATCATCCTGTCGAGCGCAGTGGCGCGACGGGTGCCGCTGGGGCACCTGGAGGGCAACGGCAAAAAGAGCTGAAACAGCAGCGCGGAAGCGGCGGTTCGCCGTTGCGACTTGGCCCGCGATAGAGCCGGCATTGCGATCGCGCGGCAAGCCCGCTCCCACGCACTGCTCCCACGCACCACTCCAGCCCGGAACCTGTGTACAGGTCAGTGGCGCAACAGTAACTTGCCTTCGATGGGCACATAACGGCTGGCCGCGCGGATCAGTGCCAGGGCTGTCAACCCGGGTACACCGTAGACCACCGTTTCGACGCCATGGCGTTGCATAGCACGCTCCAGCAACAGGTCGAAATCACCGTCGCCCGAGGCCAGCACCACCTGGTCGACCCGCGCCGCCGCCTCGATGACATCGAGGGTAATGCCCACGTCCCAATCGCCCTTGGCGGAACCATCGGCGCGCTGGATGAAGGGTTTGAGGCGCACCTCGAACCCGAGGTTGCGCAGGATCTGCTGGAATTGCTGCTGCTTGCTGTCGCCACGGTCGATGGCATAGGCCACCGCCTCGACGATCTGCCCTTCGCGGCTGACCTCGGCCCACAGCGCGGCGTAGTTGAAATGGCAGCCATGGCCTTGGCGAACCGTGTAGTAGAGGTTCTGCACATCGGCGAACAGGGCGATTTTCTTCAAGCGTGGACACCTCGTGTCTGCGGGGCTGCCTGGCAACCCCGCACCATGATTCAACCCTTGGCCGATCGGTCGATCGAGAAGCCAGCCCAGTCCTGGCTCACCGGCATCAGCTCCAGGCTGTTGATGTTGATATGCGCCGGCTGGTTGAGGATCCAGAAGATGGTCTCGGCGATATCCTGGGGCTGGATCGGATCGGCACCGGCGTAGGTCGCATCATACTTCGCCTGGTCCCCACCGAAACGCACCAGCGAGAATTCGCTCTCGCACAGCCCCGGCTCGATATTGCTCACCCGCACGCCGGTCCCTCGCAGGTCGCAGCGCAGGCTCAGCGAGAACTGGCCGACGAAGGCCTTGGTGCCGCCATACACGTTCGCGCCCGGGTACGGGTAGTTGCCCGCCACCGAACCGACGTTGAGGATCGACGCGCCGCGGCCATGGGCAATCAACCGAGGCAACAGCAAGCGAGTGGTGTACATCAGCCCCTTGATGTTGGTGTCGACCATGGTTTCCCAGTCGTCCAGGCTGCAGTTCTGCGCGGCGTCGACACCCAACGCCAGGCCGGCGTTGTTGACCAGGCCCTGGAGCTTGTCGAAGGTCGGCGGCAGGCTGGCGATGGCTGCCTCCATCGCCTTGCGGTCACGCACGTCGACCACCAGGCTGTGCACCTCGGTCTTGGCCGACAGTTCCTGGCACAACGCATCCAGGCGCTCCTTGCGCCGACCAGTGAGCACCAGCTTCCAGCCGGCGTCGGCGAAACGGCGGGCGGTGGCCTCGCCAAAACCGGACGTCGCGCCAGTGATGAATACGGTGGATGTCATGCTCTTCTCCTCAGCGTGGGATTGTCGTCGACTGGCCTCGCAGCATGCCCGGCGCAGGGCCCGACCACAACCGTCATCGCCACTGGTCAAAAAACGTACTAACCCCGCTGATGCCCGTGATAGAAGGGCTGCGCCGGGCTATGCGCATCTTATCCACAAGGCTTTCCCCACGGATTGGGGGCAACTCGTCGGGTCAAGGGAACCTCTGTAGGTTGTGGACATCGCTGCATGATGGCGCAACGCTTTCAACCATGCTGCCTGTGGCGGTCTGTCCAAGGTTTTTTCACAGAGTTATCCACAGAAAATAACGTACTCTGGGCAAACCGATCTGCTGCGCAAAACCTATGCAAAATCATGCACAAGCAGCACTTGGTCAAAAAACGATCAAATGCTTGGAGGCTCTGGTTTATCTGGGCTGGAGCGAGGTGCCACCATGTTTTCCACAGGCGGTTCCACACAATCCGTGGAAAGTTTTCCACTTGTGGAAACAAGGGTTTGCAGTGGGGTTGTGGAGTGTTTCAAGAAAGATATGCGACAAGTTGTCCACATGCGGTGAAAGCATCGCCAAGCGCTGCGATCCCCTGTAGGAGCGGCCTTGTGCCGCGAAAGGGCCGCGAAGCGGCCCCGGCGATTTCACATGATGCTGAGATCTTGGGGCCGCTTCGCGGCACAAGGCCGCTCCTACAAAGAGCGTGCTAAATCCTCAGTGCCCGCCCAGATAGGCGTTACGCACCTCCTCGTTGACCAACAGTTCCTGACCCGTCCCGGTCATGCGAATCTGCCCGTTGACCATCACATAGGCTCGATCAGACAGCTTCAGCGCGTGGTTGGCGTTCTGCTCCACGAGGAAGATGGTCATGCCGGTCTGCGCCAGCTCGCGCAAGGTGGAGAAGATCTGCTTGACCACGATCGGCGCCAGCCCCAGCGATGGCTCGTCGAGCAGCAACAGCTTGGGCCGGCTCATCAGCGCGCGGGCGATGGCGAGCATCTGCTGCTCGCCGCCGGACATGGTCATGGCGCGCTGGTTGCGCCGCTCCTTGAGCCGCGGGAACAGCTCGAACATGCGCTGCATGTCCTCACCGGCATGTTTGTCGCCAATCGGAATGGTGCCCATCATCAAGTTCTCCTCGACGGTCATGTCGGGGAACACCCGGCGCCCCTCCGGTGACTGGGCGATGCCGTTGGAGGCTATGTAGTGCGACGACTTGCGGGTGATGTCGGTGCCGCGATAGACGATCTGCCCGGAGGCCGCCCGCGGTTGGCCGAAGATCGACATCAGCAACGTCGACTTGCCCGCGCCGTTGGCGCCGATCAAGCTCACCGTCTCGCCTTCGTTGATGTGCATCGAGACTTTCTTCAGGGCCTGGATCGGCCCGTAGAACACATCCAGGTCCTTCAACTCGAGAATGGGCGCGCTCATATCAGCTCCTCTTCATCTGCGCCCAGGTAGGCGGCGATCACCGTCGGGTTGTGGCGGATGTCCTGCGGCGTACCTTCGGCGATCACATTGCCGTGGTCGAGCACGACAATATGATCGGAGATGCTCATGACCATGCCCATGTCGTGCTCGATCAGCACCACGGTGATGTCGTGCTCGTCACGCAGCACGCGGATCATGCGGCTGAGGGCCTCGGTCTCCTGCGGGTTGAGGCCGGCGGCCGGCTCGTCCAGGCAGATGATCTTCGGCCGCGTGCACATGGCCCGGGCGATTTCCAGACGGCGCTGCTGGCCGTACGACAGCTCGCCAGCCAGGCGGTTGGCGCAATCGACCAGGTCGACCACCTCCAGCCAATAGAACGCATGGTCCAGCGCGTCGCTCTCGGCCTTGCGGTAACCCGGGGTGTTGAGCACGCCGGCCAGCAGGTTGCGGTTGACCCACATGTGCTGGGCCACCAGCAGGTTCTCCACCACCGACATTTCCTTGAACAGGCGAATGTTCTGGAAGGTGCGCGCAAGACCTGCGCGGTTGACCAGGTGGGTCCCGCCGAACATCTTGTAGTACAGGCGGTTGGCGAAGCGCGCCGGCGAGACGAAGTCCGCCGCCTGGAAGCGCTCGCCGAGCAGCTGGATGACGTTGGTGTGGCTGCCGCGCACGTTCAGCTCGATACGCCCGCCGCTGGCCTTGTAGAAGCCGGTGAGGCAGTTGAACACAGTGGTCTTGCCGGCGCCGTTGGGACCGATCAGGGCGAAGATCTGGTTACGCTTGACCTTCAGGCTGACATCGCTGAGCGCCTTGATCCCGCCGAACTGCATCATCAGGTTGTCGACCGACAGAATGATTTCGTCGCTCATGGCGCCACTCCTTTACGCGGGACCACGCCGGTGCGGCTGATGCGGATCAGCCCCCGCGGTCGCCAGATCATCATCAGCACCATCAGCACGCCGAACAGCAGCACCCGGTACTCGGAGAAGCTGCGCAGCAGCTCCGGGGCCACGGTCAGCACGAATGCCGCTATCACTACGCCCACGGTCGAGCCCATGCCGCCAAGCACGACGATGGCCAGGATCAGCGCCGACTCGAAGAAGGTGAACGACGACGGGTTGACGAAGCCCTGGTAGGTGGCGAAGAACACCCCGGCCAGGCCGGCGGTGGAAGCGCCCAGGGTGAACGCCGAGAGCTTGACCAGTACATGGTTCAGGCCCATGGAGCGGCAGGCGATCTCGTCCTCGCGCAGGGCCTCCCAGGCGCGCCCGACCGGCATGCGGGTCAACCGGTGCTTGATGTACAGCACCGCCAGTACCACCAGGAACAGCACGGCATAGATGAACACGAACTTAAGGTTAGGGTTGTAATCGAAGCCGAAGAACTCATGGATCGGCACTCCGCCGTCCTTCGCCCGACGGCCGAACTCCAGCCCCAGGAAGGTCGGCGACGGCGCCGGCATGCCGTTCGGGCCACCGGTGAACGACAGCCAGTTGTTCAGCACCAGGCGGATGATCTCGCCGAAGCCCAAAGTGACGATGGCCAGGTAGTCACCATGCATTCGCAACACCGGGAAACCGAGGATGCACCCGGCCAGCGCCGCAGCGATCGCCGCCAGCGGCAGCACGCTCCAGAAGCCCAGGCCCAGGTACTGGTAGCCGAGGGCCAGGCCGTAGGCGCCGATGGCGTAAAACGCCACGTAACCCAGGTCGAGCAGGCCCGCCAGGCCCACCACGATGTTCAGGCCCAGGCCCAGCAGCACGTAGATCAGGCCGAGGATGACCACGGTCAGCAGGTACTTGTTGGCGAACACCGGGAACACGATGGCGATGACGATCAGCGCCGGGATGATGTAGCGCAGCCGCGACTTGTAGTCCGGCGCCAGTACATGCACGCCCGAACCACCGCTGTCGAAGCCCTGGAGCATGCGCTGGCCGGTCGGTGTCTGCAGGAACACACTGAGGATGAAACGCCCGATCATCACACCGCCGACCAGCCAGGCCACGCGGGCCGGCTCGGCGTTGAAGCTGTAGCCGTCGAGCACCACGCCGACGACCGGACCGAAGACGATGAGCGCCAGCAGGCCGGCGACGATCGTCTCCAGCAGGCTGCGTTTGAGGTCGAAACCCTTGGATTGGGCAATAGAGGCAGAATTGGCAGCGGACATGTTCACACCTTAGCCACGAGCGGGCGACCCAGCAGGCCTTGGGGACGGAAGATGAGGATCATCACCAGCAGCGAGAAGCTGAACACGTCCTTGTAGTCGGAGTTGATCAGGCCGGAGAACAACGATTCGGAGATCCCCAGGATGATGCCGCCGAGCATCGCCCCCGGCAGCGAGCCGATACCGCCGAGCACCGCGGCGGTGAACGCCTTGATGCCGATGATGAAGCCGGCGTAGAAGTCGAAGGTGCCGTAGTTCATGGTGATCAGCACACCGGCCAGCGCGGCCATCACCGCACCGATGACGAACACGTAGGAGATCACCCGGTCGGTGTTGATGCCCAGAATCGAGGCCATCTTGCGATCCTGCTGCGTCGCCCGGCACATGCGCCCGAGCTTGGTGTACTTGATGACGTAGGTGAGCAGCGCCATGCCGACGAAGGCGGCCACCAGGATGAAGATCTTGGTGTAGGTCAGTTGCACGAAGCCTGTACCCACCTCCACGCGCATGGCGCCTTCGAGCAGGGTCGGCACGCCTTGCTGGCGGGCGCCCTGGCTGATCTGCGCGTAGTTCTGCAGGATCAGCGAGATGCCGATGGCGCTGATCAGCGGGGCCAGGCGGGTGGAGTTGCGCAGGGGTTTGTAGGCGATGCGTTCGATGGTGAAGCCATAGACGCCGGTGACGACGATGGTGAACAACAGGGTGCCCAACATCAGCAGCGGAAACGACTCGATGCCGAAGTAGGCCAGCAATGCCAGGCTGATCGCCGCGAGGTACGCGGAGATCATGTACACCTCGCCGTGCGCGAAGTTGATCATGCCGATGATGCCATAGACCATTGTGTAGCCGATGGCGATCAGGCCGTAGACCGACCCGAGGGTCAGGCCGTTGACCAGTTGCTGCAGGAAAATACCATCCATAACGCAATCTCACCTGATTGAGATTGCACGAGCGCCGACCACGCAGGATCCGGATGCAACGGCCCTCGCAGCGCAGAACTGTGCAGATCTACTGACAATGACAGGTACCGCGGGGCTACGGCCCGGTGCGAAACGCACGCGGGCCGTTGGCCGTTTTTATTTTTGTTTTTCCAGCTGGTGGTACTTGCCGTTGGCATCCCACTGGTAGACCACGTAGTCGGAGACGGTCAGGTCGCCCTTGCTGTCCCACTTCTTCTCGCCCATGACGGTCTTGACCGGGTTGGCCTTCAGCCACTTGGCGGCGTCCTCGCCCTTGTTCGACTTGGCGCCGTTGAAGGCGGCGGCCAGGGCCTGGACCGAAGCGTAGGCGTACAGGGTGTAGCCCTCTGGCTCGGTGCCGTTCTTGCGGAACTCCTCGACCACGGTCTTGCTGTCGGGCAGCAGGCGCGGGTCGGCGCCGAAGGTCATGTACACGCCGTTGGTGTACTGGGCGCCGCCGGCGGTTGCCACCAGTTCGTCGGTGACGATGCCGTCGTCGGACATGAACGCCACATCCTTCAGGCCCTGCTCGCGCAACTGGCGTACCAGCGGACCGGCCTCCGGGTGCAGGCCGCCGAAGTAGACGACATCGGCACCGGCGGCGCGGATCTTGGTGACCACGGCGCTGAAGTCCTTTTCGCCACGGGTCAGGCCTTCATACAGCACCGGTTTGACGCCACGTTTTTCCAGTTGCGCCTTGGTCGCGTCGGCCAGGCCCTGGCCATAGGTGTCCTTGTCGTGCAGCACCACGACCTTCTTGCCCTTGAGCACATCGACGATGTAGTTGCCGGCGACGATGCCCTGCTGGTCGTCACGGCCGCACATGCGGAACATCGCGGACAGGCCGCGCTCGGTCACTTGCGGGTTGGTGGAGCCTGGGGTGATGGCGATCACGCCGGCCTCGTCGTAGACCTCGGAAGCGGGGATGGTGTTGGAGGAGCAGAAGTGACCGACCACGCCTGCCACCTTGTCCTGGTCGACCAGGCGGTTGGCCACGGCCACGGCCTGCTTCGGCTCGCAGGCGTCATCGCCCTTGACCAGGACGATCTTCTCGCCGTTCACGCCACCGGCCTTGTTGATCACATCGGCCGCTGCCTGCGCACCTTTCATGTACTGCTCGCCAAACGCTGCGTTGGCCCCGGTCATGGGACCTGCGACGCCGATCTTGATGTCGGCCTGAACATACGAAGAAACACCCAGTGCCGTGGCTACGGCCAGTGCCAGGAAACCTTTCTTGTAAAACGTCTGCGACATGAGGTGGTGCTCCTAGAATATTTTTTTTGGTTGGCACTACAACTTCTCAGCCCTGTGCTCCGAGCAAGGGCCGTGCCAGTGGTTTTGTCTTCCGGGAAAACACACGACAGGGGGTGAACAGTGGCGACCGGCGGCCTTTTCTTTATTGAGCGTGCAACCGTCTACTGCGGAGCAAGCGCTACCGACACGCCTAGACAAGGAGCAACCTTCGAGCGCCATCATTGCAACCCTTGCGAGTGTTAACGTGCAACCGACCTGTAACAACGGACGTCACCGAACTGCACACCGCTGGTGCGTGACTGCTACAGGCGGCACCGTTAGAAGGCTAGTCGGTGCACGGAAAAACACCTGTTTTGCCTGAGCCGGCCTCTTCGCGGGTAAACCCGCTCCCACATGGACCGCGCGACGCCTGGGCCTCGCATGGAGGAGTCAGCTTCCACAAAAGACAGTTGCTGTCACAGGATGGCACTCTACCTGTGGGAGCGGGTTTACCCGCGAAGAGGCCGGTACAGGCGCAATATCACCCCAAAGGCTGGCACAATAGCCGCCATTGCCCGCCTTGGAGCTTCCCCCTGATGAGCGAGAGCGCATTCGCCGAGCGCATCGTGCACAACCTGCTCGACACCGACTTCTACAAACTGACGATGATGCAGGCCGTCCTGCACAACTACCCGGACGCCGACGTCGAATGGGAATTCCGCTGCCGCAATGGCGAAGACCTGCGGCCCTACCTGGGGGAGATCCGCAACCAGCTCGAACTGCTCAGCGAGCTGACCCTGGACGATGACCAACTGGCCTTCCTCGAGCGCATCAGCTTCCTCAAGCCGGACTTCCTGCGCTTCCTGCGCCTGTTCCGCTTCAACCTGCGCTATGTGCGCATCGGTATCGAAAACGATCAGCTGTTCCTGCGCCTGCGCGGCCCCTGGCTGCATGTGATCCTCTTCGAGGTGCCGTTGCTGGCCATCATCAGCGAGGTGCGCAACCGCCACCTGCACCCGCGCATGCGCCTGGCCGAAGCCCGCGACCAGCTGCACCGCAAGTTCGACTGGCTGCGCGCCCACGCCAGCGACGACGAACTGGCCCACCTGCAGGTGGCCGACTTCGGCACCCGCCGGCGTTTCTCCAGCCGTGTGCAGGAGGAAGTGGTGCGGGTGCTGCGCGATGAGTTCCCGGGCCGCTTCGTCGGCACCAGCAACGTCGACCTGGCATGGAAACTGGATATCAAGCCCCTGGGCACCATGGCCCACGAGTGGATCATGGCCCACCAGCAGCTCGGCCCGCGGCTGATCGACAGTCAGATCGCCGCACTGGACTGCTGGGTCCGCGAATACCGTGGATTGCTCGGCATCGCCCTGACCGACTGCATCACCATGGATGCCTTCCTCCAGGACTTCGACCTGTACTTCGCCAAGCTGTTCGACGGCCTGCGCCACGACTCCGGCGAGCCGGTGGCCTGGGCCGAGAAGGCCATCGCCCACTACCAGAAACTGGGGATCGACCCGATGACCAAGACCCTGGTGTTCTCCGACGGCCTGAACCTGACCCGCTCGCTGGAGATCTTCCGTGCCCTGCGCGGGCGCATCAATGTCAGCTTCGGTATCGGCACCAACCTGACCTGCGACATACCCGGCGTGGCGCCGATGAACATCGTGCTTAAAATGACCGACTGCAACGGCTCGCCAGTGGCGAAGATCTCCGACGAAGCCGCCAAGACCCAGTGCCGCGACGAGAACTTCGTCACTTACCTGCGTCACGTATTCAAAGTCCCCAGCAAGGAGTAACCCATGCAAGCCGTTCAGCAAGAGATTGCCCGGGCGCTCAAGGTGCAGCCGCCGTTCGCAGACGCCGCCGCCCTCGAGCGGGAAGTCGCCCGGCGCGTGGCCTTCATCAAGGACTGCCTGGCCAATGCCCGGCTCAAGACCCTGGTACTGGGCATCAGCGGCGGCGTCGACTCACTGACCGCCGCCCTGCTCGCCCAGCGCGCCATCAACGAGCTGCGCAGCGAGACCGGCGACCAGGCCTACACCTTCATCGCCGTGCGCCTGCCGTACCAGGTGCAGCACGACGAGCACGACGCCCAGGCTTGCCTGGACGTGATCAAGGCCAACGAGGTGCACACCATCGACATCGCCCCGGCGGTGAAAGCCCTGGCGGCGGAAGTTCAGGAGCTGAAGAACGGCTCGCCGACCCTGGTGGACTTCGTTGTCGGCAACGTCAAGGCGCGTACCCGCATGGTCGCCCAGTACACCGTCGCCGGTGCCCGCGCGGGTTTGGTGATCGGCACCGATCACGCCGCCGAGGCGGTGATGGGATTCTTTACCAAGTTCGGTGACGGGGCGTGCGACCTGGCGCCGCTGAGCGGGCTGGTGAAGAACCAGGTGCGGGCCATCGCCCGCAGCTTCGGCGCGCCAGAGTCGCTGGTGGAGAAAGTGCCGACCGCGGACCTGGAAGACCTCGAACCGGGCAAGCCGGACGAGGCGTCACACGGCGTGACCTACCAGCAGATCGATGCGTTCCTGCATGGGCAGCCGGTCGACCAGGCAGCGTTCGACATCATCGTCGCTACCTACCGCAAGACCCAGCACAAGCGCGAGCTGCCGTTTGCGCCGTGAGGCCTGGCGGGGCCGCTTTGCGGCCCATCGCGGCACAAGGCCGCTCCTACAGAGGATATGCACTCTCCTGTAGGAGCGGCCTTGTGCCGCGAAAGGAGGGCAAAGCCCTCCCAAGTTTCAAATCGTCATTACTTGACGACAACCTTGCCCTTCATCATCGAGATGTGGCCCGGGAAGGTGCAGAAGAAGCTGTAGTCGCCACCGGCTTCCAGCTTCGAGGTGTCGAGCTTGATGGTGTCTTTCTCGCCGGCACCGATCATCTTGGTGTGGCCGATGATCGCGGCGTTGTCGGCCTTGATGTAGTCCTTGTCCAGGCCTTGCGACATGCCTTCGGTGGCGATGGCCTGCATGTCGGCGGTCTTGCTGATGACCAGGTTATGGCCCATGACGTTCTTCGGCAGGCTGCCACCGTGGGTCAGTTCGATCTCGACGGTCTTGCAGCTCTTGTCGATGGTGAATTCCTTGGTGTTGAACGACATCTGGTCGGTCGAGTCGACAGTCACCTTGCAGTCGGCGGCAAAGACAGAGGCGCTGGCGAGGGTCAGCAGGGATACCGCTACAGCTTTCGCAAACATCATGAATCTCCTTGGCAGGGTTTTATCAATTGCGAGATTGCCTGAAAACAGGACGCCCGTACCTGATGTGGGTCAAGGGGTGTCAAGTGGCCAGGCAGTAGATTTGTTCAATGGATTGTATACAACCAATCAAAGTGCACATCATGCCCTCTTGATAGACGATGGGACAACCTCTCATTTAGGAGTTGAATGAAATGTCCCTTTCCAGCTTCATGAACAGCCTGCTCGCCGCCTACGCCCACGGAGCCAGTGGCGCCATCTGCGAATTCGCCCGCCCCGAGTGATCTCCCCCCTTGGAAGCGACAGGCATGCGCCTTACCCTGTGCGCGCATGTAAAGGGAGATAAGCAATGCCTGTACGTTCCGTTTGTGTCTTCTGTGGCGCCAGCATCGGTGCCAACCCCGCCTATCGCGAAGCTGCCATCGCCCTTGGCCAGGCCATCGCCCGCCGAGGCCTGACCCTGGTCTACGGCGGTGGCGCGGTCGGCCTGATGGGCACCGTCGCCGATGCCGCCCTGGCCGCCGGTGGCGAAGTCATCGGCATCATTCCCCAGAGCCTGATGAACGCCGAGATCGGCCACAAGGGCCTGACTCGCCTGGAAGTGGTGGATGGCATGCATGCGCGCAAGGCGCGCATGGCCGAGCTCAGCGATGCCTTCATCGCCCTGCCGGGTGGTCTGGGGACGCTGGAGGAGCTGTTCGAGGTGTGGACCTGGGGGCAGTTGGGCTATCACGCCAAGCCGTTGGGGCTGCTGGATGTGAACGGGTTCTATGAAAAGCTGGGCGGGTTCCTCGACCAAATCGTCGAAGAGGGCTTCGTGCGGCCGCAGCATCGGGCGATGCTGTTGCTTGGGCAGCAGCCGGAGGCGCTGCTGGAGGGGATGGATCGATTCGAATCGCCGGTGCTGCCGAAGTGGGTCGACAAGCAGCCGGATTGAAGACTGAGAGCCTGGGACCGCGTTGCGGTCCTTTCGCGGCACAAGGCCGCTCCTACAGGTGATCGCATTCGCCTGTAGGAGCGGCCTTGTGCCGCGAAAGGGCTGCAAAGCAGCCCCATGAAAGATCAATCAGCGCGGAATGACCGGCTGGCGCGGCTTCTTGCCCTTGCCGCCCTTGGCTGCCTCTTTACGCTCCTTGGCCGCCTGCTGGTTGCGGGCGAACGCCTCGGCCTTGGCCTTCTCGCGCTTGTCCCACGGCTTGCTGCCGTCACTGGCGCGCGGTGGCAGGCCGGTGTGCTGGGTGAGGATCTTCTGGTCCTTGCCCACCTTGTGGCTGCCGGCCGGCGTCGAGTTCTTGCGCCGGGCGCTCTGGTAGGTATCAGTGGCTGGCTGGTGCAGCGGGATCAGCTGGTGCTTGCCCGGCCCGATCAGGTCGGCGCGGCCCATGCGCTGCAGCGCTTCACGCAGCATCGGCCAGCCCTTCGGGTCGTGGTAGCGCAGGAACGCCTTGTGCAACCGGCGCTGCTCCTCGCTCTTGACGATCTCCACCCCTTCGCTCTTGTAGGTGACCTTGCGCAGCGGGTTCTTGCCCGAGTGGTACATGGCCGTGGCCGAGGCCATCGGCGAGGGGTAGAACGCCTGCACCTGGTCGGCGCGGAAACCGTTGCCCTTGAGCCACAAGGCCAGGTTCATCATGTCTTCGTCGGTGGTGCCCGGGTGCGCGGCGATGAAGTACGGGATCAGGTACTGCTCCTTGCCCGCCTCTTTCGAGAACTTCTCGAACATGCGCTTGAAGCGGTCGTAGGTGCCGATGCCCGGCTTCATCATCTTGTCCAGCGGGCCACGCTCGGTGTGCTCCGGGGCAATCTTCAGGTAGCCGCCGACGTGGTGGGTGACCAGCTCGCGCACGTATTCCGGCGACTCGACCGCCAGGTCGTAGCGCAGGCCCGAGGCGATCAGGATCTTCTTCACCCCCGGCAAGGCACGGGCCTTGCGGTACAGCTCGATCAGCGAGCTGTGGTCGGTGTTGAGGTTCTCGCAGATGCCCGGGAACACGCACGACGGCTTGCGGCAATGCTTCTCGATGTCGTGGCTCTTGCAGGCGATGCGGTACATGTTGGCGGTCGGGCCGCCGAGGTCGGAGACCACGCCGGTGAAGCCCGGCACCTTGTCGCGCATCTCCTCGATCTCGTGCAGGATCGACTCGTGGGAGCGGTTCTGGATGATCCGGCCTTCGTGCTCGGTGATCGAGCAGAAGGTGCAGCCACCGAAGCAGCCACGCATGATGTTCACCGAGAAGCGGATCATCTCGTAGGCCGGGATGCGCTCCTTGCCATAGGCCGGGTGCGGGATACGCGCGTAGGGCATGCCGAACACGTAGTCCATTTCCTCGGTGGTCATGGGGATGGGTGGCGGGTTGAACCACACATCCACGTCGCCATGCTTCTGCACCAGGGCGCGGGCGTTGCCCGGGTTGGTCTCCAGGTGCAGCACGCGGTTGGCGTGGGCATAGAGCACCGGGTCGTTGCGTACCTTCTCGAACGACGGCAGGCGGATCACCGACTTCTCGCGGGTGACGCTCGGGCTGTCGAGGATCTGCACGACCTTGGCTTCGTTCGGGTCTTCCTGCTCGCCCTTGGCCTGCTCGATGGCGCAGGCCTGGGTGTCCTGGGTGTTCACGTACGGGTTGATGATCTTGTCGACCCGGCCCGGACGGTCGATGCGGGTGGAGTCGATCTCGAACCAGCCCTGCGGCGTGTCGCGGCGAATGAACGCGGTGCCGCGCACGTCGGTGATGTGCTCGATGCTTTCACCCTGGGACAGGCGCTGGGCGACCTCGACGATCGCCCGCTCGGCGTTGCCGTACAGCAGGATGTCGGCGCTGGCGTCGACCAGGATCGAGTGGCGGACCTTGTCCTGCCAGTAGTCGTAGTGGGCGATGCGGCGCAGCGAGGCCTCGATGCCGCCGAGCACGATCGGCACGTGCTTGTAGGCTTCCTTGCAGCGCTGGCTGTACACCAGGCTGGCGCGGTCCGGACGCTTGCCGGCCATGCCGCCGGGAGTGTAGGCGTCATCGGAACGGATCTTCTTGTCCGCGGTGTAGCGGTTGATCATCGAGTCCATGTTGCCCGCAGCCACACCGAAGAACAGGTTCGGCTCGCCGAGCTTCATGAAGTCGTCTTTCGACTGCCAGTTCGGCTGGGCGATGATGCCCACGCGGAAACCCTGGGCTTCCAACAGGCGGCCAATGATGGCCATGCCGAACGACGCATGGTCGACGTAGGCGTCACCGGTCACGATGATGATGTCGCAGGAATCCCAGCCGAGCTGATCCATCTCCTCCCTGCTCATCGGCAGGAAAGGCGCTGGCCCGAAGCATTCGGCCCAGTACTTGGGATAGTCGTAGAGTGGTTTGGCTGCTTGCATGTCAGTGACCGGTTCTAATGTGCAGGAAAATCGCGGGCGCGGAATATAGCACAAATTTTGACCAAATCCGACGGTAGTGGTCGGATTCATGGGGCAGACGAATAACGTGGTGGGCACGGTCTTTGTAGGAGCGGCCTTGCGCCGCGAAAGGGCCGCATGGCGGCCCCAGCAATTCAGCAGTAGTGCAAAATGCTGGGGCCTTGCGGCCCTTTCGCGGCACAAGGCCGCTCCTACAGGGTTCCTGGGCAGCCTTTATTCGTCGTCGTCGAAATTGTACATGCCCGGCGCGAGGTTCTCGAAGCGGGTGTACTTGCCGATGAACGCCAGGCGCACGAAGCCGATGGGGCCGTTACGCTGCTTGCCGATGATGATCTCGGCCACGCCCTTGTGCTCGGTCTCGGGGTGATACACCTCGTCGCGGTAGACGAACATGATCACGTCGGCGTCCTGCTCGATCGCACCCGATTCACGAAGGTCGGAGTTGACCGGGCGCTTGTTGGGGCGCTGCTCCAGGGAGCGGTTGAGCTGCGACAGGGCGATCACCGGGCAGTTGAATTCCTTGGCCAGCGCCTTGAGCGAGCGGGAGATCTCGGAAATCTCGTTGGTGCGGTTGTCGCCGGCCGAACCCGGGATCTGCATCAACTGCAGGTAGTCGACCATGATCATGCCGATCTCGCCATGCTCACGCGCCAGTCGGCGGGTCCGTGCGCGCATCTCCGAAGGGCTGATGCCGGCAGTGTCGTCGATGAACAGTTTGCGGTCGTTGAGCAGGTTGACCGCCGAAGTGAGCCGTGGCCAATCGTCGTCGTCCAGCTGACCGGAACGCACCTTGGTCTGGTCGATCCGGCCCAGGGACGAAAGCATACGCATGATCAGCGACTCACCGGGCATCTCGAGAGAGAACACCAGCACCACCTTCTCGCTGCGCAACACGGCGTTTTCCACCAGGTTCATGGCGAAGGTGGTCTTGCCCATCGAGGGGCGGCCGGCGACGATGATCAGGTCGGCGGCCTGCAGGCCACTGGTTTTCTCGTCCAGGTCGGTGTAACCGGTGGACACGCCAGTGATGTCGCTGTCGGAGTTGAACAGCGTGTCGATGCGGTCGATGGCCATGGTCAACAGCTCGTTGACCCCCACCGGGCCACCGGTCTTCGGCCGCGCCTCGGCGATCTGGAAGATCTGCCGCTCGGCGTCGTCGAGGATTTCTTCGGCGTTGCGCCCCTGGGGGTTGAAGGCGTTGTCGGCGATGTCGGTGCTGATGCTGATCAGCTGACGCAGCGTGGCCCGCTCGCGGATGATCGCGGCGTAGGCCTTGATGTTGGCCACCGACGGGGTGTTCTTGGCCAGCTCGGCCAGATAGGCCAGGCCGCCGACCTGGGTGGACACGCCTTCCTTGTCCAGCTGCTCGTGCAGGGTCACCACGTCGAACGGCTGGTTAGCATCCACCAGCTTGTGGATGGCACGGAAGATCAGGCGGTGGTCATGCCGGTAGAAATCGCCGTCCGAAACTTGGTCGAGCACCCGCTCCCAGGCGTTGTTGTCCAGCATCAGGCCACCGAGCACGGCCTGTTCGGCCTCGATGGAATGCGGCGGCACCTTCAGGGCAGCGGTTTGCAGGTCGAGTTGTTCGGGGGTGGTGATCTCGTTCATGGCCACGAAAGAATTCTGGAAGATGAAAAAGACAAAGGGCACGGCCTGCACAAAACAGGACCGTGCCCGATGTTAACCGCCTGACCCACGAGGAGCCAGTCGATTAAGGCAGCTTAGGCAGCTACGACAACCACGCGTACGGTGGCTTCAACGTCGCTGTGCAGGTGCACGGCTACGTCGTATTCGCCAACCTGACGGATGGTGCCGTTCGGCAGACGAACTTCAGCCTTGGCCACTTCAACGCCGGAGGCGGTCAGGGCGTCAGCGATGTCGTGGGTGCCGATCGAACCGAACAGCTTGCCTTCGTCGCCAGCGGTGGCAGTGATGGTCACTTCCAGCTCGGCCAGTTGGGCAGCGCGGCTTTCAGCCGAAGCTTTCTTGTCTGCTGCGGCTTTTTCCAGCTCGGCGCGGCGTTCTTCGAACGCGGCCAGGTTGGCGGCGTTGGCAACGGTGGCCTTGCCGAATGGCAGCAGGAAGTTACGGCCGTAACCAGCCTTAACGTTTACTTTGTCGCCCAGGTTGCCCAGGTTGGCGACTTTTTCCAGCAGGATCAGTTCCATTTGGTAAAACCTCTTAACTTTTAACCTTCACCGTTCGCGGAGTCGTCACCCTGTGAAGGGGACTTGCGACCGCGAAAATCAATCAGGCTGTCGACAATGGCCAAAACCACGAGCAACGGATACATCAGCTGCATGAGCAGCGGCAGCGTCACGTACATCCCCACCAGCCAGAAACCGGCCAGTCGCCGCTGTGCCACCAGCCCATGAACCAGGGCGATGCCAGCAAGCAGCAGCACCAGGCTGGAGGCGGAGGCCAGGACGATGAACGACGACCCGAGGAACGGGCCCAGCACCATCAATGACACCAGCACCAGCATTGGTACCAGCGGCAGCCTCAGCTCGCGAAACTCGCGGGCGAAACCACCAGGGTTGTACAACGCCGCCTGCCAATAGCGCGCCAGCATCAAAGCCAGCAGGCTGAACAGCTGCAGCATTACCGCACTGGAAGCGACCAGCAAAGGGCCGATCAGCTCACCAGGTAGTACCGGCTGGCCCTCGATCTGCGGCAGGGCTTTTTCAAGCGCCTTGGCCAGCACCTCGAAGGTCTCGCGCATCACCGCGTCCAGGATCAGGCTGTACAGCAAGCCTAATGCGACACTGGACAGCAGCACCCGGGTCCAGGAATGCCCGGCCCGCAACAAGGCGGCCAGACCCAGCGTTCCCAACAGCACCAGCAAGGTGCTTGGTTCGCCGAAGAACGCGATGATCAACGCTGGCAAAAGGCCCCAGGCGATGACCGATGACGCGTCCTTGAACCCGCGCCGCAGGAGCACCAGGCTCCCGGCGGCGGCACTCAACCAGAACAGCAGCGGCAGTACCGCGCTGATGACCACCACGAGGGTGGCCTGCACACGACCGCGCATGATGAAACCAGCTAACGCTCGCATGCTTATCCCTTGCTACTTAAGTCGACGACCCGGTCTCAGCGGCCGTGGCTGTCGGTGTAGGGCAGCAGGGCCAGGAAGCGGGCGCGCTTGATAGCGGTAGCCAGCTGACGCTGATAACGAGCTTTGGTACCGGTGATGCGGCTTGGAACGATCTTGCCGGTTTCGGATACGTAAGCTTTCAGGGTGTTGAGATCTTTGAAGTCGATCTCTTTCACGTCTTCAGCAGTGAAGCGGCAGAATTTACGACGACGGAAGAAACGTGCCATGTGATTGGCTCCTCAAAAGGTCCGTGGATTACTCGTCAGCGTTATCGCTGTTGTCGCTGTCATTGCTGTCGTCGCCTTCGGCGCCATCAGCATGCTCAGGACGTTCGCGACGCTCACGGCGCTCGCTGCGGTTCTCTTCTGCCTTGAGCATCTCGGACGGGCCGGTAACGGCTTCGTCACGACGGATGACCAGGTTACGGATCACGGCATCGTTGTAGCGGAAGTTGTCTTCCAGCTCGGCCAGGGCCTTGCCGGTGCACTCAACGTTCAGCATCACGTAGTGAGCCTTGTGAACATTGTTGATTGCGTAGGCCAGTTGACGACGGCCCCAGTCTTCCAGACGGTGGATCTTGCCGCCGTCTTCTTCGATCAGCTTGGTGTAACGCTCAACCATGCCGCCGACTTGCTCGCTCTGGTCCGGGTGAACCAGGAAGATGATTTCGTAATGACGCATGAATGCTCCTTACGGGTTAGTAGTCTGCCAGCGAATCTGGTCAGACAAGGAGTGAATGACACTGTAAGTCTTGCCCCGGCGTGTAGGCGCATGCGCACCGGCCAGCTGGCAAGGGGCGCAATTGTAGAGAAGGCCGGGGGCACAAGCAAGGTGATTGGCGAATATTTGAACAGCCGGCAACATATTTCGCGGGCAATCATGGAGCGTGGGAGCGGGCTTGCCCCGCGATGCGATGTCGAGTCCACCACCATCGCGGGGCAAGCCCGCTCCCACGCCGCCCGATATCAAGCCATCAGCGTTTGATCTGGCGCTGACGCACGGCCTCGAACAGGCACACCCCGGTCGCCACCGAGACGTTGAGGCTGCTGACGCTGCCCGCCATCGGCAGCTTGACCAGGAAATCGCAGTGCTCGCGGGTCAGGCGGCGCATACCCTTGCCTTCGGCGCCCATGATCATCACCAGCGGACCGGTCAGGTCCTGCTGGTAGATCTCCTGCTCGGCCTCGCCGGCAGTGCCGACCACCCACAGGCCACGCTGCTGGAGTTTTTCCAGGGTGCGGGACAGGTTGGTCACGGCCACCAGCGGAATCACTTCCGCGGCGCCGCAGGCCACCTTGCGCACCACGGCGGTCAGGCTCGCGGACTTGTCCTTGGGGATCACCACGGCGGTGGCGCCGGCAGCATCGGCGGTGCGCAGGCAGGCACCGAGATTGTGCGGATCGGTGACACCGTCGAGCACCAGGATCAGCGGCGGCGTTTCGGTGCGCTCGAGCAACTCCTCGAGCATCAACTCGCCCCACACCTGGCTCGGACTCACCTCGGCGACCACGCCCTGGTGCACGCCCTCGACCCAGGTGTCGAGCTCACGGCGCTCGGCCTGGCCGACCTGGACGCGGTTTTCCGCGGCCAGGGCCAGCAAGGCCTGGATGCGCGGTTCGCTGCGCCCTTCGGACAGCCAGATCTGCTTGACGCGCTTGGGGTGGTGCTGCAGCAGTGCCTGCACCGCATGTACACCGTAGATCTTTTCCAGCTGACTCATGACTTGTTCTTGCCTTTACGTGGCGCGCCGGACTTGGGCGGCCCCTTGCGATGCTTGGTCGGCTTGCCGGAAGACTTGCCACCCTTCTCCGACTTGCTGCCGGCATGGCCGCTGGCGCGCGCCTCGCCCATCAGCGCCTTCTTCATCTCGCGACTCTTGCGCACCTCGGCGTTGCGCTGCACGGCGTCCTTCGGGAAGTAGGCGTCGGCGCTTTCGCTCTTGCGGCTACGCGGCTTGGGCGAAATCTTCGCTTCGGCGGCGGGAGCCTTTTCGGTTTCAGGCTGCGCTGCGGCACTGCGCGGCTTGCGGCCAACCGGTGCGGTAACGGTCTTCTCGGACATCTCGAAGTCGATCTTGCGCTGTTCGAGGTCGACGCGCATGACCTTGACTTCCACCGTATCGCCCAGGCGGAAGCTGCGACCGCTGCGCTCGCCCGACAGGCGGTGGTGCACCGGGTCGAAGTGGTAGTAGTCGCCCGGCAGGGCGCTGACATGCACCAGGCCTTCGACATAGATGTCGGTCAACTCGATGAACAGGCCGAAACCGGTCACCGCGGTGATCACGCCCGGGAAGGTCTCGCCCACGCGATCACGCATGTACTCGCACTTGAGCCAGTTGACCACATCGCGTGTGGCCTCGTCGGCGCGGCGCTCGGTCATCGAGCACTGCTCGCCCATCTGCTCGAGGCTGTTCTCGTCGTACGGATAGATGCGCGCCTTGGGGATGCTCATGGCGCCGGCCCGCTTGACGTGCGGGGTATCGACCTTGGAGCGGATCACGCTGCGGATGGCACGGTGCACCAGCAGGTCCGGGTAGCGGCGGATCGGCGAGGTGAAGTGGGTGTAGGCCTCGTAGTTCAGGCCGAAGTGGCCGTTGTTCTCGACGCTGTACACCGCCTGGCTCAGCGAGCGCAGCATGACGGTCTGGATCAGGTGGAAGTCCGGGCGCCCAGCGATGCTCGCCAATAGTGCCTGGTAGTCCTTCGGCGACGGGTCCTTGCCCTTGTGCAGGCTCAGGCCCAGTTCACCGAGGAAGGCGCGCAGTTTTTCCAGGCGCTCTGGTGGCGGACCGTCGTGCACGCGGTACAGCGAAGGCACGTTGTGCTTCTGCAGGAATTCGGCGGTGGCGACGTTGGCCGCCAGCATGCACTCCTCGATCAGCTTGTGGGCGTCATTGCGCACGGTCGGACGAATTTCGTCGATCTTGCGGTCTTCGCCGAAGATGATGCGGGTTTCCTGGGTTTCGAAATCGATCGCGCCACGGGTGTGACGGGCGTCGACCAGCACCTTGTACAGGTTGTACAGGTTCTTCAGGTCCGGCAGGACTTCCTTGTATTCCTCACGCAGCGCCTTGCCTTCACGGGTACGGGCATGCTCGAGCATGCTGCTGACCTTGTTGTAGGTCAGGCGGGCGTGGGAGTGGATCACCCCTTCGTAGAACTGGTAGTCGACCATCTGGCCGGCCTTGTTCATGGTCATTTCGCAGACCATGGCCAGGCGATCGACGTGCGGGTTCAGCGAGCACAGGCCGTTGGACAGTTCCTCGGGCAGCATGGGGATCACGCGCTCGGGGAAGTACACCGAGTTGCCACGCTGCTGGGCTTCGACGTCCAGGGCCGAGCCCAGGCGCACGTAGCTGGACACGTCGGCGATCGCCACATACAGGCGCCAGCCGCCGGAGAACAGGCGCAGCTTGCCCAGGGGTTCGCAATAGACGGCGTCGTCGAAGTCGCGGGCATCCTCGCCGTCGATGGTGACGAACGGCAGATGGCGCAGGTCGATGCGCTTCTCCTTGTCCTTCTCCTCGACTTCGGAGCGGAACTTGCGCGCTTCCTTGATCACGTCCTGCGGCCAGACATGCGGGATGTCATAGCTGCGCAGAGCGATGTCGATCTCCATGCCCGGCGCCATGTAGTTGCCGATCACTTCGATCACGTCGCCCTGGGGCTGGAAGCGCGGGGTTGGCCAGTGGGTGATCTTGATCGACACGAACTGGCCGATCTTGGCGCCGCCGTTACGCCCGGCGGTGACCAGCACTTCCTGCTGGATCTTCGGGTTGTCCGGGGTCACGTAGCCGATGCCGCCCTCTTCGAAGTAGCGGCCGACCACGCTTTCATGGGCGCGGGAGATGACTTCGACCAGCACGCCTTCGCGGCGGCCACGGCGGTCGACACCGGACACCCGGGCCAGGCCGCGGTCGCCGTCGAACACCAGGCGCATCTGTGCCGGGCTGAGGAACAGGTCCTCGCTGCCGTCGTCGGGGATCAGGAAACCGAAGCCGTCACGGTGGCCGGAAACACGGCCGCAGATCAGGTCGAGCTTGTCTACCGGGGCATAAGTGCCGCGCCGGGTATAGATAAGCTGGCCATCGCGTTCCATGGCACGCAAGCGGCGACGCAGGGCTTCGATCTGGTCTTCTTCGTAAAGACCGAACTCTTCAGCCAGCTGTTCACGGGCAGCCGGTTCGCCACGGTCGGCCAGGCGCTGCAGGATCAGCTCACGGCTGGGGATGGGGTTGTCGTATTTTTCCGCTTCGCGAGCGGCCTCGGGATCGAGGGATTGCCAATCGGCCATCAGAAGGGGTTCACCTTGGGGTATATAGATATGAATTCTGGCATAGGCGTATTGAAACCGGAAATGTCAGCCTTGGACAGCCCCGGCAGTGCGTCCGTCGTGCAGCAATAGGCCTGCGGAATCAACAAGTTGAATTTTTTGAATTTTTTTTCGTTCGAGGGGTTTACAGGCATCAGGAGCGTCCGTATAGTGCGCACCACAACGACGGACAACCCCGAAGTTGTAGTAGAGATGAACGACGCTGTAAAGCATCTTGTAATCTCGAATGTGTGCCCAGGTGGCGGAATTGGTAGACGCGCTGGTTTCAGGTATCAGTGACTTAACGGTCGTGGAAGTTCGAGTCTTCTCCTGGGCACCAAAATTTTTCAAGTAACAGATGACCAAGGATCTGTTACTACTGTGTGAAAGCGAACGATAGTCGCCTTCATCAGATGATGCAAAGCTTTGCCCAGGTGGCGGAATTGGTAGACGCGCTGGTTTCAGGTATCAGTGACTTAACGGTCGTGGAAGTTCGAGTCTTCTCCTGGGCACCAAAATTTTTCAAGTAACAGATGACCAAGGATCTGTTACTACTGTGTGAAAGCGAACGATAGTCGCCTTCATCAGATGATGCAAAGCTTTGCCCAGGTGGCGGAATTGGTAGACGCGCTGGTTTCAGGTATCAGTGACTTAACGGTCGTGGAAGTTCGAGTCTTCTCCTGGGCACCATACAAAAACCCACTAGCTTGCTAGTGGGTTTTTTCTTGCCTGCGATTTTTGCAGCCACCCGACGCGCCCCCTGTAGGAGCGGCCTTGTGCCGCGAAAGGGTCGCACAGCGACCCCGGCGATCTTGACGTGAACGCTGAAACCTAGGGCCGCTGCGCGACCCTTTCGCGGCACAAGGCCGCTCCTACACAGATCCCATGAATTTCCCGTCATGCGCCCATTTGAGAAACAATTTCGTTTACCATTGTTTCCAAATATGTAGCCGTAAGCGAGGAAATACCCGCATGACGATCCGCCCGCAACCGCTGATGCGCACCCTGGCCGCCGCAGTTCTGAGCCTGGTGATCGGCGCTCCGGCCGCCCTGGCAGACGAACCGGTCACGCTGACGATGTACAACGGCCAGCACAAGGAAATCGGTGACGCCATCGCCAAGGCCTACGAGGCCAAGACCGGCATCCACATCAATATCCGCAAGGGCAGCAGCAACCAGCTGGCCAGCCAGATCATCGAGGAAGGCGCACGCTCGCCGGCCGACATCATCTACACCGAGGAATCCCCGCCCCTGAACAACCTGGGCGAACTGGGCCTGCTGGCGAAGATCGACGACGTCACCGCGAACATGATGCCCAAGGAATATGTGGGCGCCAACGGCACCTGGATGGGCATCACCGCGCGCACCCGTATCGTGGTGTTCAACCCGAAGAAGATCGACGAGAAAGACCTGCCGACCACGGTCATGGACTTCGCCAATCCCGAATGGGAAGGGCGTGTCGGCTACGTCCCCACCAGCGGCGCCTTCCAGGAACAGGCCGTGGCCATCCTGAAGATGCATGGCCGCGAAGCCACCGAAGAATGGCTGACCGGCCTGAAAGCCTTCGGCAAGACCTACACCAACAACATGGTGGCCCTCAAGGCCGTGGAAAAAGGCGAAGTGGCCGCGGTACTGGTGAACAACTACTACTGGTATGCCCTCGAGCGCGAGCGCGGCAAGCTGGACTCCAAGCTTTACTACCTGGCCGATGGCGATGCTGGCAACCTGGTGACCATTTCCGGCGCCGCGGTGGTCAAGGCCAGCAAGCACCCCAAGGAAGCCCAGGCCCTGCTCAACTGGATGGCCAGTGAAGAAGGCCAGCGGGTGATCACCCAGACCACCGCCGAATACCCACTGCACAAAGGCATGGTCTCGGACCGTGGCCTGAAGCCGTTCGATGAGCTGCGCCCGCCGAAGATCTCGCCGGCCGACCTTGGCAATGCCGAGGAAGCGATCGAGCTTGAACGTGAGGTTGGCCTGCTCTGATGACCGCCGCCCTGCCCTCGCCCGCCTTGTCGCGCTTCGTACCGAAGCGCAAGCGACCCTCCGTCTGGGTGGTGTTGCCCGTGTTGTTCCTGGTGACGATGAGCCTGTTGCCATTGCTTTATGTCGGGCTCAAGGCCTGGGAAGCCGGCTGGCACGAAGCCCTGCGCCTGCTCTGGCGCCCGTTTGTCTGGGGTCTGCTGCGCAACACCCTGATGCTGATGGTCGGCGTCACCGTGCTGTGTCTGCTGGTTGGCGTGGCCCTGGCCTGGCTGCTGGAGCGCAGCGACCTGCCGGGGCGGCGCCTGTGGGGCGTGGTGCTGTGCCTGCCGTTCGCCGTGCCGTCGTTTGTCAGCAGCTTCACCTGGGTGTCGCTGAGTTCGGACTTCGAGGGCTTGGGTGGGGCCATTCTGGTGATGGCGCTGTCGAAATACCCGTTGGTGTTCCTGCCGGTGGCCGCCACCCTGCGCAACCTCGACACCTCGCTGGAGGAATCGGCGCGCACGCTGGGCTGCGGCCGCTGGGGCGTTTTCCACAAGATCACCCTGCCGCTGCTGTGGCCATCGATGCTGGGCGGCGCGCTGCTGATCGCCCTGCACATGCTGGTGGAGTTCGGCGCCCTGTCGATCCTCGGCCTGCAGACCTTCACCACGGCGATCTACCAGCAGTTCGAGCTGGAATTCAGCAACGCCAACGCGGCCATGCTCTCGGCGGTGCTGTTGGTGCTGTGCCTGGCGATGCTGTGGCTGGAACTGCGGGTACGCGGCAAGGCCCGCCATGTGCGCATTGGCCAGGGTGTCGCTCGTCGCGCGCAACCGCTGCGCCTGCGCGGCTGGATGCCACTGGGGCAATTGTTCTGCCTGGCCCTGGCAGTGTTGGGCAGCGGCATTCCGCTGGCGATGCTCGGCTACTGGCTCAGCGTCGGTTCGTCGGCGGCCTTCCCGGTCGCGGCCATCGGCAAGGCCCTGGCCACCTCGCTGTCGGTATCCTTGGGCGGCGCCGGTTTCTGCGTGCTGCTGGCGCTGCCGATCAGCTTCCTGGTGGTGCGCTACAAGGGGCGCCTGGCGATCTGGGCCGAGCGTCTGCCGTACCTGCTGCACGCCCTGCCCGGGCTGGTGATCGCCCTGACCCTGGTGTTCTTCGCCCTGCACTATGTGCCGGCGCTGTACCAGACCACCGCGCTGCTGATCCTGGCCTATGCCTTGCTGTTCCTGCCCTTGGCGCAGTCGCCGGTGCGCACCGCGCTGAACAAGGCCTCGCCGACGCTGGAAGAAGCCGCGCGCACCCTGGGTGCTAGCAGTTTCGCGGCGTTCTGCCGGGTCACCCTGCCGATCATCTTCCCGGCGATGGCGGCGGCGTTCGCCCTGGTATTCCTGGATGCGATGAAGGAGTTGACCGCGACCCTACTGCTCAGCCCGACCGGCATGACCACACTGGCCACCGAGGTATGGGCGCACACCGCCAACGTCGAGTTTGCGGCGGCGGCACCTTATGCGGCATTGCTGATCGTCGTGTCGGGATTGCCGGTGTATCTGCTGACCACGCGGATGTATCTGAACAAAGCCTGAGACGTCATCGCGAGACAGGCCCGCACGAATTCGTGTACCGGACACGTGGCGGGCTTGCCCTGCGATAACGCGCAAAACGAAACTTCCTACCCGCTCCTACGCGCATACCTACAAACCAGCACATTTCCTACAAAATTCCTCTACATCGGGTTGATTTCCACACCGTACGAGGGCCTATAGACTCGACACCATGAAAACATCCGGTGACCGTCTCAAAGCCCTCCTGCTGGAGTGCCACCTGACCCCTTCCGACTTTGCCGCCCAGCGCAAGGTCTCGTCGCAGCACGTCAACAACTGGTTCAAGCGCGGCGTGCCCCAGGCCCGGCTCGATGAAATCGCCGACCTGTTCTGCGTACGCAGGCGCTGGCTGCGCAGTGGCGAGGGACCGAAGCATCCGACGCCTCTGGCTCCCGCGACACCAACGGCACCGGCCCTGGCGTTGCCGCCGCCGCTGCAGGCCCTGGACACGGACCTGATCCACCTGCCACTGCACCAGGTGCGCGATGGCAGCCTGCAGGCGCTACCAGGGCATTATCAGCCGATACCCCGGCGAGCCCTGGAGTGCCTGCAGGTCAACGCAGAAAAGGCCATCTGCCTCGGCATGCCAGGTAACAACATGGCCCCGCTGCTGCCCCAGGGCGCCCTGCTGGCCATCGAGCGCGGCTGCACCCGGGTGGTCGAAGGCGAATGCTACGCCCTGCTGCACAACGGTCGCCTGCGGGTGCAACACCTCACCCTTGGCCACAATGGCACGCTGTGCCTGCACAGCCATGACCGCCTCAACCATCCCAGTGAACGCTATACGGCCTATCAGCGCCGGGTGCAGAACGTGGAAATCCTCGGCTGGGTGTTCTGGTGGTCGAGCCTGCGCCCGGCACGCCCCGGCTGAAGCACCTCACTTTTTGCTGGGCATGCGCCACACACACGGGTATGCTACGCCGCACATCATGCCCCCTGATGGTGCAAGCCGCATTCCAGAGGGCCTGGCGACGTCTCACACAGCCGTCCGCCATCTTTTTCAGGCCATGTTGCCAACCGTTTAAGGCGGTTGCGGCTTATCAAAAATGAGCCAAGACCGTCCCCGAGAAGCCGGCCACAAGCCGGCTTTTTAATTCCTGTCGATTTCTCCAAGATGGCTCGCCCCGACGTCGCTCCTGCCGACGCCGGCTATTTGCTGCGGCAGGCTGCTCAACACCGGCCTGAACAGCATGCGCGATCGGTACCCGCCCCCCAGACTGCGTTCGACCATGCCTTCGGCACTCGGCACCGCGCCGCCATGCAAAGCCATGAACATCGACACGACCTCACGCACGTGCGCTTCGGCGTGCTCCCCTTGCAGCGGTGCACACAGGCCGATCAGTACGCGAAAATAGTCATCACCCTTGAGCAGGCAGAAGAAGCGTTTCGCCGACGTCTGCGCATCCTCGACGCGCAGACGACCTGCAAGCGAAGCACGCATCAGCAACTTGGTCATCTCCTTGAGCATGTGCTGTGCACCCGCCTCGTAGAACATGCAGGCCAGCTTCGGCTCCTGACGGGCCATCGCCACGATGATGCGTTGCAGCGCGACCGCCTCGCTGCTGCAGATCAGGTCCAGGTACTTGCCACCGATCTTGAGCAGAACCGACTCGATACTGGCATGCGGCGAAAACTCGAACAGCCGCTCTGGCAGCTGCTCGTCGCACTTGGCTGTGATGGCTGCCGAGAACAACGTCGCCTTGTCACTGTAGTGGTTGTACACAGTCAGCTTCGAGACCCCCGCCTCGGCGGCGATCGCATCCATGCTGCTCCCCTCGTAGCCTTTGCTCAGAAAGAGGCTCTTAGCCGCTTCAAGGACTGCCTTGCGCTTCGCTTGATCCTTGGGACGACCCGATCTACTCACCATCACCGGTTGTTTGGACATCTGATTTCCATACCATTCTTGTTTAATTTTTAGATGACTGACCCCTCCAGCCCGCATTGCTGCGAGCCGGCCAGTCAAGTGTTGCAGGCTAAGACGGCCCGGTCGGCGACCAGGCAGCCGGCAAGGCTCAGGCTCCGTACGAAATGTATCTGCACTCGCCCATACTGCGTTCGTACAGACCCTAGGGCACGAACAATCGCTGCCCTTGCTGTGCATAGGTTTCGCTAGCCTCGGCCGTGCGGCCGGCACCGAAGACATCACTGATATCGAACGGCACCTTCACGCCACGTTGCGCTGCGGGGCGCTGCTCGATAACCGCCAGCCAGCGCCGCAGGTTCGGCAGGTCCTGCACATCGACACCCGACCACTCGTGGCCGCGGGCCCAGCACCAGTTGGCGATATCGGCGATGCTGTAGTCCCCGGCCAGGAACTCATGCTCGGCCAGACGCCTGTCGAGCACAGCCAACAGGCGCTTGCTTTCGGCCTGATAGCGAGCGATCACACTTGGAATGCGTTCTGGAAAGTAACGGTTGAAGACGTTGGCCTGGCCCATCATCGGGCCGACACCGCCCATCTGGAACATCAGCCACTGCATCACCGTCGAACGCGCCTTGGTCTCCTCGGGCAGAAGTGCGCCGTGCTTCTGGGCCAGATAGACCAGGATGGCGCCGGACTCGAAGACGCAAAAGTCCTCTGAATCACGATCGACGATCACTGGAATGCGGCTGTTGGGGTTCAACGCCCTGAAGGCTTCGCTTTCCTGCTCCCGCGCGGCAAGGTCCACCAGAATGGCCCGGTAGGGCGTGGCGAGCTCTTCCAGCATCACCGAGACCTTCCAACCGTTTGGCGTAGCATAGGTATACAAGTCAATCATCGGTTAATTCCTCGAACAGATCGTCTGACTGAATCAGCGTTCGGAAAGCGCAATGCCGGACACATCAGCGCTGGGTTCGGTGCGCCTGGCGAAATGGTGGATGAGGTAGGGTATGCCCACGGCGTTGCAGAACAGCGAGACGAAGATCGCCAAGGCGCAGAACACCCCGAACAGGCGGGTGAAATAGGATTCGCCCAGTCCGAGCACGAGGAACCCCGCACACAGCACCAGCGCGCCGGTCCACAGCGCCTCGCCAATGTCCTCGAAGATCATCACCACCAGTTGCTGGGCCGACAGGTGCGCCGGGGCGTGCCGCGCGTGGTAGAAGCAATGCAGGGTTGCGTCCACCACCAGGCCGAACATGATGCAGCCGATCATCGAGGTACCCACATTGATCGACAGGCCCAAGGCCCCCATCACACCGAACACCGCCACCAGCGGCATGATGTTGACGACTACTGCGACGGCGGCGATCTTCCACGAACGAATGAGCAGGTAAAACGCGACCAGCATGCAGGCGACCGCGAACAGGATGCTCCACAGCATGCCGTCGAGCAGCAACTTGACCATCGCCGACTGCATCACCGAGTACGATGTCAGGCTGTGCTCGAACACACTCGGCTGCCGGTCGAGGTAATCGTTCACCTGGTCAAGCACCTGCTGCAGCTGGGCGTGAGGCATTTGCTGCAGGCGCACGCGCACTCGGGTGGACTGGTTGTCGTAGTCGATGAAACGCGTCAGTTCGTGGTCCGGCCCCGCCAGCGAGTAGGTGAAGACGTATTGCTCGGCCGCCTCCCGACTGTCAGGCAATACCTGGAAGCGCGGGTCGCCTCCATTCATCTCGCGATGGATATCGCGCAGGAAGTCGACCACCGACAAGGTCTTGTCCACCCCAGGGATTCGCCCGAGGTAATCCTGCAGCGCGGCGATCTCGCGCAACGCAGCGGGTTCGAGTACCCCGCCCTTGTCCTGGGTCCGCAGGCTGACCTCAAGGTTGGACACGCCACCGAGCTCACGCTCGACGAAGTCCGTGGACACCTTCACCGGTGCTGACCGATCGATGAAGTTGAGGAACGAGGCTTCCACATGCAGGCGACCGATCGGCAGCAGCGCCAGGGCCACCACCGCGACCGTCAGCAACGGCAGCGTGCGCGGCGAACGATACAACGGCGCGAGGCGCTCCACCCACCTGGCATGGTGCTTGTGCTCGGACCGTCGCACGCGCCTGGCCGGCGCGCACTCAAGCAGGAACGGCATCACCAGGTAGGACAGCACATAGGCAAGGATTGCCGCCAGCGCGGCGATCACGCCGAACGAGCGGATGGGCGCCACCTCGCTGACCGCCAGGGTGAGAAAGCCGATGGCCGTGGTGAAGGAGGTGAGGAAACACGGCACGAAGTTCTGCCGCAGCGAGCGACGTGCGGCCTCGAGCACCGGCAGGCCGTCGTTGAGGCCCTGCCGGTGGGTATCCAGCAGGTGCAGGCAATCCAGCACGGCGACGCACATCATGATCGACGGCAGGCCGACCGTGACCGCGTTCATCGGCAACCCCAGGCGTCCCATGCTGCCCAGCAGCAGCGCCGTGCACAGGGTCACGACGGCCATCACCACCCAGACATCGCCCAGGTTGCGCAGGAACGCCAGCAGCAACACCAGCAGCACCAGCGAAGTCAGAGGAATGAAGACCTTGAGATCCTTCCACATGTCGCTGGTCACCTGTTGCTCGACCACCGGCTCGCCGGCGACGTGGTACAGGGTGAAGCCGCTGCCTTGCATGATCGGCGCCACGCTCGCCAGGATCCGCTCGAACTTGCCTTCGCCAGCCGCCGAGCGGACCTCGATGAGGATCGCCGCCACCTGCCCGTCCGGCGAGATCAGGTCACGCTGGTACAAGGGGCTGGCGCGCAGCTTGTCGAGCACCCGTTGGCGATCGTACTGCGTCGGCTGGGCCAGCGCCTCGGCCACCGGCAGGATATCCAGCGCCTGCTCCTGGCCATGAATGATGTTGACCGAGGCGATGCTGGTCGCCTTGGCCACGTCGGGCAACTGCTTGAAGCGCTCGGTGACCGCCTCGAGCCTGGCCATCGCCTGGTCGCTGAACAACGCCTGGGGTGGCAGGGCAATCACCACCATGCGGTCTTCACCGAAGCGCTGCTTGAACGCTTCGTACTGCTGGCGCTCGGTGTTGCCTTCAGGCAGGAAGGAGTCGATTGACGCATCGAACCGCAGTCCCAGCGCACCGGGCGCGATTGCCAGCACGGCAATCAATACCCACAGCGCATTCAACCTGCGCCAGTTGATCAGAAATCGAATGATTGCATCCATGCCCATGGGTGTACCTCGCGCGATGGCGATCCTTTCATTGTCGTCGGTGCATCAGCCGGCCCTGGCGGCCAGCTGAGCGATGATTAACCCGGCAATACCAAACAGGCAGACGACACCCACGGCATAGGCCAGGGTCCGCCATGGCTGCCAGCGCGCCAGGTAGGTCACGGTGTGCACGATGCGTGCAGCGGTGAACAGCGAGAACAGCCATACCGCAGGCCCTGCCGGTCCCTCGAGCAGCACGTAGATGCCACCGAGCACGAAGAACAATGGAATGTTCTCCAGGTCGTTCATCCACGCCTGGGAGGCGCGGGAGACCTGCGGCAATTCCTCGGCACTGGCGGGGCGGCCGACGAACCCGGCATCTTCGGCATTCTTGAAGGTCAGGCGGCCAATCCGGTATGCGCCCTGGTAGAGCGAGATCGCGAACATCTTGGCGAACAGCACCAGGACACACAGGGTGTAGCTGTACAGAACAACGCTCATATCTACTCCTTTAGATAACTTCCGGTGTTTTGGTCGATGCCCCGGCGGTTCAGGCCTCCGGGGCAACTCCAGTGTAACAGCCGGGCTCTTTTCAACCGGAGCTTAAAGCGATACGCGCCGCACGAATTCCTCGGTGTCGAACTCGAACGCAAGCTTTGCGCCGGTCGCCTTGTCCGAGCCCCAGCCTTCCTTGAGCACGGTCATCACGGTCTGGCGGAAGCGTGGCGAGGTCACCCACATCAGCGAGAACATCTTGTTGCCCATGATCATCTTGTTGATCGCCCGCGAGGCAATGGCCAGCGAAGGCACCGGGGTCTCGACGCAGTGCCACCACCAGTGTGGCGAGAACAGCACGTCACCCGCCTCCAGGGTGGTGGTGTACTTGGGAATGTAGCGATACAGCGGATAGCCGTCGGCCTCGATCTCGTCGTGGCTCTTGCGCCAGTCGAGCATGGTTGCGGCGTAAAACATGTCCTTGCGGGTAATCGGGTGCATCCACATCGAGTGCTTGGGATGCACGAAGGTCCACTTCTTGACGCCGCTGATCATGGTGAAAAGGTTCGGTCCCCCGGTGCAGTGCCAGCCCGAAATCACCCCGCCGGCAGACAGGAACATCTGCGTCGACATGATCCGCTTGTCGCGGGTGCTCAGGTAGCGCCCCAGGGTCGGCAGGTCGAGTTCCTGGCGCAGCTCGGGGTGCTTGTTGAACAGGTCCTCGGTGTGGCCCGGGTAGTAGGTACCTCCGCCAAGGATGTTCTCCACCACTTCGGAGATCGGCAGGTCGATGTACTGCAGCGCCTTCTCGTTCAGTTCGTTGCCCCGCACGCGGGTCGCCACCTTGACATCGCCGTAGTGCTCGGCAAGGTATTGCGGGGTCCATTTGCGCACTGACTCCCAGTCCTTGGCAGCGCCGCGGAACACCACCGGGGTGTTGGGTTCCAGGTAGATCTTGTGGAAGTTTTCCGGCGACAGGTCCTTGAGCTCGACCTCCGGCACCGGCAGCGTCGGAGCGTCGCCGTAGGCCCGGGACTGCTCCTGGATGCGCGCCTCGATGCGCCGGGTGCGCTCGATGCATGCCTGCGAGCCATAGGGGCCATGTTCCTTGCGCCCGACGAAATAGTAGCGGCGGAGGAAATCCGCCCAGTACTGGCTACGGGTCAGCCAGTCGATCTTCGGGTCGTGGGTCAGGTCGATGGTCGGGAAATCCACGTGGGCGAAACTGCCGGAATTCATCACTTTGTCCATTGCTATCACTCTCCCTGTTGTCTTATTGGGTTTCACTGTTGAAATGCGCTGCGACGTCCTGCGGCGCACCTTGCACCGCACCGCTGCCGAACAGCCGAGCCAGGGCCTGGACGGACCACTCGGTCAAGCCGATATCCTGGAGCTGCGCCATGGGGTTGCCGAACAGGAACTGGCGCACATGCGGGCGCAGTTCGAGCGACAGCAGGTCGATGCGAATCGCCACGGCCGGGGTGTTGTAGTTGCTGTAGTAGCGCACCTCGGAGATCGCGCTCACCCCCATGAAGCGGTACAAGGCCTGGTGCTTGGGCGGTACGGCGAACACCACGTCGGTACAGCCGCGGGTGAACTTGGCGTGTTGCAGGGCGATGCGGAACAGCGAGTACACGCACAACATGCGCTCGGGGTCATGGATGCTGTAGTTCATCGCCCCGAAGTGCTCGGTGCTCACCGCCAGCATGCCGAACTCGACCAGACGGCGACCTTGTTTGCGCAAGGGCGCCAGGCAATCCTCGAACACCGCGTCCATCGGCAAGGCTGCCACCGAGTCGGGAATCGAGGTCAGGGTCATCGCCACCTCCCCCTCCACCTTGCCGACGAAGGTCACGGTCTGCGGGTTGAGCAGGAAGCTGTTGGTGTACAGCCCATTCTGCGCGGGCGCTGCCAGGCCCTTGCGGAAGTAGGCGCCATAGACCAGGCGATAGGCGGCCTCGCGGTCGTCGATCGATTTGGCCTGCCCCAGCAACACCGGTGCGCTGGAGTGCAGTTCGCTGGCCGGGCAACGCGGTTGGTGATCCGGCTGTTCGCCAGCCTCGGCGATCGCCTGGTCAACCCTCAGGCGCTGGCACAGGTGCTTCACCTCGCGCGGCCATTGCCCGCCATTGCAGGTTTCGCAAGGCAGGCAATGCAAACGCACGATCGCGCCGATGGCCTCCACCTGCACGACCTGCGCCTCGAAGGTCAGGTCGCGCCGAGCGATGTCGTCGCGGCCCTGCAGTGTCAGCACCTGGCCCACGCGTACTGCCAGGGTCGTCTCCAGCACCAGTGCCGACTCGCTCAGCGAACATAGCCGCGCCGTGCCCCGGACATCGTCGACGCTCAGGATCCAGGTCCCCCCTGCCTCGTCAACACATCGTTTTTCTACGTCTGTACTCAACAAAGGTCTCATCAGCTTCACTTCCTATCGATTGAACGAGAACATCCCTATCGCTACCTTTCGAAGCCCAGATCCATGCGTGTCGTGCTCCTCCCTGCCAGTTGCGTCATTGCTCAAGGGTTTTCCAGCACTGGCCGCTCTCGACCTTCGCGCGTTGCCACGACCCGTGCGCTTGAGGCGGTGGGCGCAGGCTCGCGCGGCCGGATCAGCCGGACGATCGGCAAGGTGATGACCGTCGCCGCGAGTGCGACAACCATGAGAATCGCGTAGAGGTCGGTCGTGATGACGCCGATCTCCAGCCCGACCGTCAGCAGGATGATTTCCATCACCCCCTTGGTGTGCATCAGCGTCGCCACGACGAATGCGTCGGGACGGCAAAGCCCCGTGCAGCGCGCCACCAGGTACGAAACCCCAGCCTTGCCCAGCGCGCCGACCAGCAGGAACAAACCGCCCCATGCCAGCAGGCCCGACCAGCTACCTGCCTCGATGTTCACGTTCATCGCCGCCGTGCCAAAGAACAGGGGTGCGAAGAACAGGTTGACCAAGGCCTGCGGTCCCTTTTCCCAGAACTCGCGAAGGCCCTGGTGACGGCGGAAGGCGATCCCGGCGATGAAGGCGCCGATGGTCACGTGGGCGTTGGCCAGGTCGGTGATGACACAGAAGGTGAACAGCACGATCAGCGCCGCGACCAGTGGCCGTGACGGATCACTGCCGGCGGTCGCGGACGAAGGCGCGACCAGGCGGCGGCTGACCACGAACTCGGCCACCGCCACCAGCACGATCAGGGTGATGCCGGAATACAGAATGCTCGCCGAGCCCGTGCTCGATAGCAGCACCAGCACCAGGGACAGGGCGAACCAGGCGAGGATGTCGGTGATCACCGCTGCGTTCATCACCAGCGGCGCCAGCCGGTGGTGGAGAAAACGCGGATCGGCGAGGATGCCGGCCAGCACCGGGACAGCGGTGGCCGCCATCGCGACGCCAAAGAACAGCATGTAGGGCAGCCGATCGACATGGCCGGAGAACACGCCGTGGCTGGCATAGCCAAGCAGCACCCCAGCCAGTCCCGCGCCGATGAAACCGAACACCGCGATCGGCAACGCCCCACCAGCCTTGGCCTGCGATCCACCATGGCTCCCCGAGCCGGTTTCCAGCCCCAGGCCAAACATGATGAAGATCAGGCCGATCTTGCCCAGCGCCATCAGGCCGGTGACGTTGGCGAACAACGCGCCGGTCAGGCCGGGATCGATCGCGCCCAGTACCATCGGCCCGACGATCACGCCGGTCAACAGATACCCGATGACTGCGGGCTGACCCAACCAGAAACTGACGCGGCCCAGACAGTGGGAGACCCCGAGGATCACCAGCAATTGCATGAAGATGTTTGCCGAGTTCATGGTCGATCAATCCTTGCGCGCCGCGGCGCCTGAGTGCTGTCCGATGAGTCGTCCATCGCCGAAGGGTTCGACCGGCCGCTGCCCGGGGTTGGTCGGGTGCACGCGCCAGCGAGCAGCAACGGCGTGCAACGTGACCACCAGCAACGCGGCCAGGCAGACGAGGACGCTGTAGAGAATCGCCGGGATCGCCATGTCGACACTGCCCAGCAAGCTGGCGATGACCAGCGCCAGGGCACTGTTCTGGATGCCGATCTCGACGGTGATCGAACGGGTCTGGGCACTGCCGAGCCCCGCCATCCTGGCTGCCAGCCAGGCAAGGCCCATGGTGCTGCCGAACAGCGCCACCAGGCTGAAGCCCAGGCGCGCGGCATAGGCCTGCAGCAGCGGGAATTCCTTCACCACCACCACCAGGATCATCAGCATGAGGAACGCGAAGCCGAGTATCCGCAGCAGCGGTTCCAGACGTTTGCAAGCAGTCGGCCAGAGCCGCGCCAGCCCCATGCCCAAGGCCAAGGGCAACAAGGTGAGGAGGAACAGGCGCACGACGGTGTCGGCCATCGGCAGTTGCACGGTCTGGCCGAGAACGCCGTAGTGGGCCAGCGCCAGCGCCACCAGCAGCGGCACGCTGATGAAGGCGATACAACTGGAAATCACGGTCAGCGAGATCGACAGCGCCACGTCGCCCTTGAGCAGGTAGGTGATGGTGTTTGAGGCCACCCCGCCCGGACACAGGCACAGCACGATCACCCCCAGGGCCAGGGTGCCGTCGAGCGCAAACACCCAGTTCACCCAGAGCCCCATCAATGGCAGCAGCAGCACCTGCCCCAAGGTGCCGATGGCGACCCCGGTTGGCGCCTGCAGCAGGTCGACGAAGTCCTTGCGGCGCAGGCCCAGCCCCATGCCGATCATCATCACGAACAACAGCACCGGGGCGATCAGCCTGGCCAGTTCTATGGTTTGCATACGTGTTCTCCTGGCTGGCCCAGGCCCAACTGGGCCTGGAGAAATGCCACCACCGCCTCTTGGGCCAGGTAAGTGGGGTGGTCCTGTTCGTCGACATAACTCACGCCCAGCACCGAATGGGCCCAACGCCCGATGCCATGGGGGTTGTCCGCCGACGAGTCGATTTCGCAAGCGACGAAACGCTCGCCGAAAGCCTGCTTCAGGCTTTCGAAACGGGCGTCTGGGACCGCCGGGTCACCGGTGAAGCGCAGGCCGAGTACAGGAATGGCCTGTTCGGTCGAGCGCCGTACGACAGCGTCCAGCGTGTCCTGCTCGATACCCAGCGCACCGGCCTTGGCAGCGGACAGGGCGAAGGGCAGCGAGGGGTTTGCCAACACAGGGGCGATGACTGCAGGGTCCGCCATCATGGCCAAGCCAAAGCCACCGGTCAGGCACATGCCGATCACCCCCACTCCTGGGCCTGGACTGGCCGCGTGCGCCGCTCGGGCCAAGGCCCGCAGCCAGTCGGTAATCGGGCTGCTGCGCCGGCTGGCCAGGACCCGGAACTCCCGCGAGATGCAGACCTGGCCCATGCAACCGGCCACCGACAACGCCGAGACCCGCACCCCTGGCTTGCCGAACAACACCGGCATCCACACGCCAAGGCCCGCATCGGCAAGCCGCCGGGCCAGGCGCACCACGCCATCGTGCAGTCCGGGGACTTCGTGCATGAGCACCACCGCGGGCCCCTCGCCCAGGCGAAAGACCTGGCGAGTCACGCCCTCATGGGAAAACTGGAAATCCGAGCAACCTGCGAAAAGGTCGCCAGCGAGCGCTAGATCGTTCATTCAACCATCCGTGGTAAGCCATCCGCGGCAGGTGCTCGGCCAACAGCCGGCCACCCGCTCGTGCATGCCGCCCGCGCCTTGCTGACCAAGGCGCGTGGCGGCGTCGGTCAAGCCTTCAGGCGCAGTCTCGTGCCTGGTCAGCAACGCGCCTCACCGCCCTGGACGGGGGTGGCGCTTCGAGCGGCGCCATCTTCAGATCCTCCAGACGCAGGTCAAGCTCGCGCAGCGAGCGGTCGATGTGCCGCCCCATGAAGATCCGCCGACGGACCATGAAGTCCATGAGTGCGAAGATCAGCAGCCACTTGCGCCGCCCCGCCTTGCCTTCGCGAACCAGCTTGGCGAACTCGGGCTTGTACGGGTTGTAGCCAAGCAGCTTGAGATCCGAATACATCAGCAGCCAATTCAGGGTGAAGTTGCTCAACACCGGGTTGGCATGCACTTTGTTCTGCACCAGGCCCAGTTCGATGACTGTGTTGGTGACGCGCGCCTGGTCGTAGTCCCAGGCATGGAACGGCGCGAGGATGCGCGGCAGCTTGATGCCCTCGCCATGGCGTTGCGGGTTCCAGAACAGCGCCCGCTCGTGTTCCTTGAACACGCCGTTGGCAAACAGTTCATGGGGCGTCCAATCCTGGGCGATACGCTCCGCCGGCATCTCGTAGAGCATGCGCTCGGGCTCCGGCTGGCCGGGTGAATAGCCGGTGAAGATCAACGGGATGTCCTTCTCCACGGCAAAACGCAGCAGGTCCCCTTCGCGGATGTCCAGCCAGAAATAGCAAACCGTGTGCACTGCCCCCTTCGGGCCCTGGTTCATCAGCAGATGGCGGATGAAACGCCGGTAGACGCTCTGGACCGGACGGTGCACGTGATGGTCCACCCCGAGTGCCTTGACCGTCCGCCGGATGTTGTCCCAGGTCCTGGCCGGTATGTCGAAATCGCTGGTATACGCCAGCACCTTCAGGCCGTAGTCCACCACCAGCCGGTGCAGCAGGTAGCAACTGTCCTTGCCACCACTGAAGGAGACAATGCAGTCGTACTTCCTGCCACTGCCCTTGGCGGCGCGCAAAGTCGCCTCCAGGTCCTGCTGGAAGCGCATGCGCTGCGCGTCCTGGCGCAACCGCCCCCCCGCCTGCGAGATGCGGCACAGGTTGCAGGTGCCGTCCGAATCCAGCGCCACGCCTTCGACGTCGTCGGTCAGCAGGCAGCTGACACATACTTTCTTGAACATACCGACCAGCTCCTTTCTATCCTTGTCGTGCTCCGATAACGGTCCGTGTCAGGTCACGCGTTCACGGCGACCTGGGCGTGTGGCAGGCGGGCGTATGCTTGCCGGGCCAGTTGCAGGGCCTCCCCAAGGAAATCGCCATAGGCGGTCAGTGCCTGCTCGCCGATGGCGACCAGGTGCTGGGTGTATTCAGGCTTGGCTTCGAGCAACTCGGCGACCACGCGGAAGTTGGTATCGGTATGGCCAAAGTCGAATCTCACATGCTCGGCCAGGAAGGAAATACTTTGCTGGCCTTCTTCACACAGCGCTGCGGCACAGGCTTTCAACAGTGCTGGGCCGTATTGGGTGGTGATCAGTTCAATCTCCACATCAATGGCAAGTTCGGCCCACGGTGCATCTCCGGCCACCACGTCCTTGTGCAACTGGTGATAACGGCGCACCGAAGGCGTCAGATTGGAAACCAGCAAGTCGTCGGTATTGATCGGCATTCCCGGATACTTCGCATTCCACAGGTTCACCAACTTGTGGACATCCGCCGCCGCCCACTCGTGGTGACCGTCTTCTTCTTCGGTGTGCTCCTTGAAGAACTCGGCCAGCCTGTTCAGGCCCAGGGCCTCGCAGCGCACGCCGGCCGTGGCCAGGTACTCCGGAATAGGCGTAGTCAGTGCCGCGCTCATGGCGCTCCAGTAGATCATGAAGAGGTTCACCAACGGCGCGTCCATCGGCGCGTTGAACAACGCCTGGACATCGTCACGGGCGGCAAACTTCTCACGTGCCGCCGCGATACGAATCTGGTACTCGTTCATCATGATCGGATCATTGCCAACATTCATTTTTCACGCTCCTTTGTAGGATGAATAAAACCTTTAAAGTCCATGAAACAGGCGATCGCGGCCAAGGGACGGACAGTCATATCCTCCCGTTTCAAACGATCGCATTTACTGCAAATGGCCCGCATGAACATGCGCGCGCAACTACATTGCCCTGTCAATCAGAAGTAATAGTGAACCCCTGCGTACAATTGATCGTTATCCCTGAACTGGCCGAAGATACCTTCGTCATGCCCGGCAAAATGCATTCCGCCAGTGCGCAGTTCCCAGTCGTCGGTGACCCGCCAGCGCAATTGCAGGCGCCAGAAACGGTCGGTCATGTTCATGAACTCGCGCCCCTGGAACTCCAGCCACAGGTCCTCGCCCTTGAGCGGCACGTTCACCCGCCATGTCACGCTTGGCCGGTACTTGTCCGGCTGCATGTTGCCGTTGTGGTTACGGATGTAGTCGAGGGTGTACTGCAGGTTGATGTAGGTCCGCGAGGCGAAGGTGTAGTCCATGCCGGCCACTCCCCTGAGCGTGTCACGGCGCTCGACCAGACCCGGCACAGCCATGTCGTAGCTGACATAACCGGCATCGGTGACGTAAGCCAGTTCGCCACGCACACCGATCCCGTCACGCCCCGACTCGAACGCCATCGACGTGGTGTGCTGGCGGGCGTGATAAGGCTGCACGGTACCGACTGCCCTGCCGCTGGCGTCGAAGCCCTGGATATCGGCGCGAAATGCCGCCATCTGCTCGAACTGGTAGGCATAGTTGAACGACAGGTCATAATTGTCGCGCCGCAGCACTCGCCGAGCGGCAAACACGCTGTCGCCCAGCGGACCACCTTCAACCTTGGTCGAGCGCTCGCTTAACCCCAGTCCGCGCACGTAGTTGTTCTCCACGAACAGGCTCCATTCCTCGCCTGGCTGGGCCAGCAGGTCCTGACGGAACTGCGGCTGCCAAAGCACCTCGAAGAAATCGCCGCCATCAAGAAAGTAGCGACCGCTCACCGCGGTCACCGGCCACTTGCGTTCGAAGCGGGTATGGATCAGGAAGCTGCGAAAATCCTGGGGTGTGAAGCTGTCGATCACACTGACCTCGTCCGCCACCCCCCACTGGATCACCTGCCGCCCGATGCGCCAGCTGGTCGTCTCGCCTTCCCATTCGACGTACCCTTCCCACAACCTGGCAGTGCTTTCGTTTTCGTCGGCTGCCGAACGCATGCGCTTGTGCTCCAGCTCCAGGTCCGCCGAAACCAGCGTGCGCAGGCCGTCGGCCTGGTGATCCAGCTCGACCCGGCCGCGACCTCGCAGGCCATTGTCCAGGCTCGACTTCAAGGCGCTCGAGCCCACCTCGCCACCGCTGCCCAGGCCAACCGCCGAGCGCAGGTCGAGAAACCCCGTCACCGTGTTCTGGCCACCCAGGGCCGCCAGCGCCTGGGCGCTCACGCAAGGCGCGCCAGCCAGCGACAAGACGGCTGCAAGTGTTCGGACAATCCCGACCATCACTCCACCATCCTGCTGGTTTCGTCACTGACCAGGCGTTGCACGTCCGCAGGTTCGGCAAAGTGCTCGATGCCCTTCTCCATCTGCCGCACCGTCACCAGCGACGCAGGCAGCCCGGTATCGACGCGAACCCAACGTCGCTCCATCAGCGTCTGATGCCCGTTGCGCAGATCATTCACCTGCACGAAACGCTCGTACAGGGCAGAGCCGTATGCCTGCACTTCGGTGCGCCGAACCTGCTTGATCAACTGGCCGGCAGCATCGAAAAAGTCGATCCGACTGGGGAAGTAACTGCCGTCGGCGCGGATGTAGTAGCGGCGCTTGGCATACGCCGAGTTCGACGACGGCTTGGCCTGGCAATCCACCACATGCACTGCGAAACCTTCCTCGCTGGCCTGCTCCACATAGCTGAATGTCCAGTCCTCGAGGTTGATCTTCTGCAGATCCTCGTAGATCAAGTCGGACCCGACCCAGGTCTGGTGCTTGGAAGATACCCGCCGAACCCGGCTGGCGGCCGGCAGGTACAGGTATTGCAGGTCCTCGGCGCCACGCACCTCCTCGTTGAAGGTGGCGATGTTGCGAATGCTGCGGGGATAGAAGAACTTCTGCAGGTCGAGGTCACCCTGCTCGCCTGCCAGGTGATACCAAAGCAACCCGCGCTGCCGCTTGGTTCCAGCCTTGTCGGTCAGGGTGACCAACAACATCGAGACCGAATCCTTGCCGGTTGGGCGGTCCTCGGAACGCTCGATGATATCCCTTGGCACCAGGTTGCCCGCCGGCATGCCAGCGAAGGCCAGCAGCGGACAGAGCACGCCGATGATCATCAGCAAACGCTTCATGGCTGCACGCTCCCGGCCTGGCGATAAGTGGCGAGCATGCCGCCGGCGAGGCCTGCAGGGCGGTGGACCTCCTCCAGGGCGAGGTGCTGGTCGGTTTCGCGCAGCGCCTCGCGGATGCAGATCGCAGCCGTGTCCAGGACACGCTCGTCCTTGCCTGGAACGCCAAGAGCGAAACGCACCAGGGCATCGCCAGGGCCGGCCGAGCCCCCTGGATTGAGCGCGCCACGCACACCGTAGCCCACATACAGATGATTGAGGAAGGCGCGAGCATGCATGGCCGTGAACTGCGCGCCAGCCATGAGGAACACGCCATGGACACCCACCTGTGACTCGTCGCCCAACTGCAACAGGCCGTGGAAACGGCGTACCTGGTCAATGCGCGAACGAACTTGCTTCACCAACCCATGCGGCTCGCGCATTGCCGCCAGCAAACGACGCTTGCCCAGCAGGTCAAGGCCCGTGCCGAAGATCAGCGCCTGGTCGCGACAACGCTCGAACAGGGTGCGGTCACGTAGCGCGAGGAAACCACCGATGGTCGTCGGCATCTCCTTCGTCGCGCTCAGCAACACACCGTCTGCCAGTGCGCACAGGGCCTGAACGATGCTCAGTTCGTCATGGTCACGCCAGTCGCAGGCGTACTCGCGGATCAGACAGGCATTGCTGAGGATCCGCGTCGCGTCGAGTAGCAGCGGGATGCCGTAACGATCAGCCACTGCCTTCACTGCACGCAGGTTGTCCAGCGAAACGGGCACGCCGCCAATGGCATTGGTGCAGGCTTCGACCAGCAGGAAAGGTATGCGCTGGCGGCCCACACGCTTGATCGCCTGCTCCAGGGCCACGCAGTCCAGGTCAGCGCGAAATTGGCCACCGGCATCTGCCGTCGACACCGTGCAGTATGTGGCGCCCCTGAGCTGCAGGTGCGCCTGCAGCGTGGGAAATGGCGCGCTGCCAAGCACGCAGTCGCCCGCCGTGACCAGGGCGTTGACCAGCAACGCCTCCGCCAGCCGCCCCTGGGCCAACGCCAGCACCTGGGGCAGGCCGAACAAGGCCTGGAACGCCGCAGCCAGTCGCTCGTCCAGCTCACCGTCGCCGTCCTGGCGCAATAGAGGAACGCTCGGGTAGTCGCGGTGCATCAGGCTGTCGGTCTGGTAGTCGTCCAGGACCAGCCGCGACGGTATCAGGTCGAGGTTGAACCCATGTTGAGCCAGGACCCGCGCGCGGGCCTCGACGGTGTCGGCCAGCAACGTCATGCCAAGGCTCCCTCGGACACGTCGATGATCCTGTGGTTCATGCGATTGAGGTCGAAGAACATCACCTTTGGCAGCACGATCGGTTCACGGAAACCCGGCACCAGGTCATGCAGCAGGTGGTTCACACACTCAGTGGCCAACAGCGATGTCGCGATCAGAGGCCCCACAGCTACCGTTGGCACCTTGCCAACCTCGAGGCTGCGGACGATCGCCTGCATGTGCTGGGGCACGAAGATTTCGTCGAAGATCCGCGGCAGGGAGCCCTGCTCCTTGGCCACCTTGAGCGTCTGCGTCCAGTACTCCATTCCCAACCCTTGCGGTGAGGAGCACAAGGCAAAGCAGCCGAAGCCCATGATCGGCCCGACAACGCTGAACACCCCACGCTCGTGTGCCTTGCGGTGGATGGACTCACGCAGCGAGTGGGGCACGTTGGCATCCAGGCAGTCGACCAGGATGTCAGCGCCCGACAGAAACTCGTCCTGGTTGTGGTCGGTGATACCTTCGACAAAGATCTCGACCTTGGCCCGGGGATTGAGGTCGAGAATCAGCTCGCGATACACCAGGGCCTTGTTTCGGCCCAGCGAAGCACCCGTCGCGGCCCATTGGCGGTTCATGTCGGGCGGATCGAAAGCGCCCGGGTCAGCCAGCTTGAATGACTGTACGCCCATCCGGCACAGGGTGAGTGCCATGGCGCCACCCACGCCGCCACAACCGGCGATCACCACCCGGCTGGACGCAAGCTTGTCGATGCCCGCCTCGGTCAACAGAGGTAGCGAGCGGTTCAGCATATCGTCGTTGCTCATCCTGAAACTCCTTTTCTCACGTGTGTGGATCCTTGCCTTGGCAATGCTGCCAGAGGCCGCCATGCCTCCTGCGAGGCGCAGGAAGGACACGTTGCCAATACTTCCTTCGGCAAAATGTCACAAACAATTTCAAGCCGGCCCTATCGCACCGGCCAACTAATTAAACCGACGAGTAAATAAACAACGGCAAATCGCAGGCACAACGAGACACCACGCAGTAGTTGCGCAACACCGCCAATTAATAAAACCCTCAGTACACTATTGGCACTTTTAAACCGCAAAGTTTAATTTGTCAGTCGCTGGCGCGAACAAACTAAACTCGTAAGTTTAATTGCCAGGCAACCGAGCGCAGCAAGCCAAAGCAACCTTGAAAGCAGAACCAACAAGCCCGGCTCAAAAACAAGCATAAAAACACTTAAAATCAATGACTTGAAAATGCCAACTCAGGCTGGATAGACGCTGCAGCGCACAATAACACCCGAGAATTGCAGCCGCGTGCACAGTACTCGCCAAGCGTTTTGGCGTGGCCAATCCGGACGAACGCCAACAGAAGAAATAGTTATTAACTTAGAATATTCGCGGATACTAAACGGAGCGCCAAGACAATACAAGCCACTCTTTAGCCATTATCGATAGCCCTGCGCAACGAGGCGACTATCGCACGCAGCAGATGCGCGAGATAAAGCACAATCTATTATCCGGCACGCCTGTATTCAGCAGGCCCGCCGAAACATATGGCAGCGCTGCTCGATATCAGGGGGGGCAACGCTCGCACCCTGGCCATTGCCCGAGCAGCAGTCGGGACCTGCTCGGCATTGCAATTGGCTAGCGGCGATGCGGGGTATCAGGGGTTAGCGTTGCAGCGCACTTGAGATCGAACGCCGCGCGGGCGGCGCTCGGCTGCAAGGGTTGCGGCGGGCTCCAGCCACCCCGACTATCGGGCCAAGGCGCTGGACAAGGCAGGCGCTCTCAGAAGCGCGCCACCATCCCCACCCGCCAGGTACGTCCCGGCGCCGGCATGAAGCTCTGCGCCAGCGGGTCCAGGTAGTAGCGGTCGGTCAGGTTCTGCACCGACACATTCAGCTCGGTGTGCTCCAGCAGCTTGTACTTGAGGAACAGGTCGAACAACGCCACCGAGCGGTAGTCGATCTGCGGCGTGGTCGCGCCGGTCTGCCAGGGTTTGTCCATCTGCGCGGTGGGTCCCGAGCTGTAGGTCATGCGCCCGCCCACGGTCAGTGCCTCGTCGAAGAAGCGCATCCCGCCGAGCAGGTTGGCCGAGAAGCGTGGCGGGTTCTGGGTGTTGGTGTACGAGCCCATGTAGCTGCCCGACGTGCAGTCCGGGGTGTCCTGGGTGCGCTGGTAGCGATTGGCGCTGGCGCGCAGCTTGGCGGCGAAGGCCGCGTCGCAGGTCTCGGTCATCAGGTAGTAGGTGGCCGAAAGGTCGGCGAACACGCGCCCGGCATCGTAGTGCGACTGCAGTTCCAGCCCACGGGTGTGGAAGCTGTCGGTGTTGCTGAAGGTCATCTGCCCCCACAGGCCCGGGCTCGGGTCGTAGTAGCGGGTGATGTAGTTCTTGATGTCGTTGTCGAACCAGGCCAGCTTGGCCGACGCCTCGTCGCCGGCGGTCAGCAGGTCGCTGCGCAAGGCACTCACGCCCACTTCCCAACTGCGCGAGCGCTCGGGCTTGAGGTGCTTGCCCGGGGTGACCTGCTGGGTGCCCTGGCTGGTCTCGAACAGCGACGGCAGGCGCAGTCCCTCGGTATAGGAGGCATAGACGAAGGTATCCGGCAGGAACTCGAAATTGATACCGAAGGCCGGCGCGAAGCCACCGCCGCGGCTCTTGCCCTGCGGGGTGTAGTCGTAGCCGGTGACCACGTTGCTGACACTTTCGGGATGGACCACTACGTTGGTCGCGCCGGACTCGTTGAACGGCACGCCATTGAACGGCTCGTTGCTGTTCTCGAAGACGATGCCGTTGTTCAGGCGTGGGTCGGTGGCGTCGGTGTACTGGCCGTTCTGGTCGGGGAACCACGTCATGCTGCCCCAGTGCCCCGGGCTGCTGGCGGTGATCCAGCGCATTTCCCGCTCTTCGCGGCGCGCCTCGGCCAGCACGGTGTTGTCCTTGGTCTGGTAGTGGGCATAGCGGCCGCCGCCCCACAGCGTCAGTGTTTCAGTGGGTTTGTATTCCAGGTTGCCGTTGAAGCTGAACTCCTGACGCGAGGCATCGCGCAACATGCGGTTGGCGTTGATGTCGTGCTGGGTGGAGACCACGTTGCTTTGCGGCTGGAGGTCCTCGAGCTGGAAGGCGCCGCCCAGGTCGAGTTTGAAATCACCATGGGCTGTGGTGAAGCGCGACACGTTGTTCAGGTCGCCGCCGATGCGGCGGTTGTCCTGGCGGGACCAGGCGCGGTCGGTACGGTACAGCTGCGACTTGGGCGCCATCCAGGCCGCGCTGAGGGTGCTGGTCTTCGAGTCGGTCATCCACAGCCTGCTGGTGAGGTCCACCCACGGATTGCCCTCGGGCAGGTAGTGGTAGCGGGCAGTGTAGGTGTCGATCTGGATTTCGCTGGTGGGGTACTGGTAGATGCCGGCGGTGCCGTAGCGGAAGATGTCCGAGGGCATGATCTCGCCCATGTGCCCGTCGAAGCGGCGGTAGCTCAGGTCCAGGGTATGGTCGTCGGCCAGCCGCCAGGTGGTCTTGAGCAGGTAGGAGTCGGTCTCGAACGACGAGTTGAGCACCTCCTCGCCGGCGTTGTAGGTGTTGGCGACGCTCGGCTGTTCGTCACCGTCGCGGTCGTAGAGCCGGTAGCGGTCCTGGCCCTTCTTGCCGGAAAAGTAGTTGCCCTGGTTACGGTGCGCATAGGCCGCCACCAGGTCGAAGCGTTCGTGGGAGTAGCCGAAGGCGGCGCTGCCGGACTCGGCCTTGGAGCCGAACAGGCTACCGCGTTCGTCACGCGGCACCGCGCTCAGGTCCTCGTCCCTGGAGTTACGGTTGCGGTGCTCGGGCTCCACGCCGTTGTTCCACAGGTTGCCGGTCAGGCGCACGCCGACATCCTTGCCATCGACCAGGATGTCATCGACACCGATGGTCTTCATCTCCACCGAGCCACCGATCGCTCCCGAGCGAGTGCTGGGGCCTTTGTTCACGGTGACACTGCTGATCAGGTCGGGGTCGATGTAGCTGCGCTGCTGGGTGCCGCCGTAGCCCCGGTAGACATCCACCGCCTGCTCCGAGCCATCGACCCTGACCGCCACCCGGCTCTGCCCCTGGATGCCGCGGATGTTGACGTCCAGCGCTCCGCCGTTGCGGCTGTCGCCGACCTGCACGCCGGCCACGCCCTTGAGCATGTCGCCCACCGAGACGGTGCTGAAGCGGTCGAGGTCCTCACGCGACAGGTGCACCGTCGAGCGTGGCGCGCGATAGGTGTCGCGCTGTGGGTCCAGCAACTCGCTGGCCGCGACCATGGTCGGCGTCAGTTCCGTCGCCATCGCCGATGCCTGGGCCTGCGGGATGAGGATATAGGCCCCCCGGGAGTTCGACAGCAGTTGCAGGCCGCTGTTGGCCAGCAGGCGCCGGGCCCCCTCCTGCACGGTGTAGCGGCCCTTGAGTGCCGGCGCGGCGCGGCCGCGGGTCAGCTCGGGATCATAGGACAGCAGCAGCCCCGACTGGCTGGCGAACACGCTTAACGCGGTGCCCAGCGGGCCCTTGGCGATGTCGTAGTCGCGCAGCGTGGCATCGTCGGGCCGGGTAGAAGCCATGGCCGGGGCATCGGCGGCCTGAGCCAGGCTCGAAGCCGTGCCCATCAGGCAGCCGAGCATCGCACAACGCACGGCGAAGCTGATCGGGGACAAGCGTTGCGAAGGACGCGAAACAGGGGAAAGCCGACGGATTGCGGGCATGCTTTTCTCGCTCGTGAGGTCAGTGCCCGGCACTCGATGCGGGCTTGCACCCCTTCTGTCGCATGACGGCGAAAAAGGTATATGCGTGCGATTCGCATTTTCACTTGATCTTGTGATTTAGCCAAATCTAGTGATAATTGTTTGCATTTACACCCTGACACCTCCCCGCCATGACCCTTTTCAATACTCCGCCCCAGCCCGCCGAGCGCTGCGCCGTGACCACGCTGTACATCGAGCACCACGCCTGGTTGCGCGGCTGGCTGGCGTATCGACTGCGCTCCTGGGGGCGTGGCGTGGCCGACGACCTGGCCCAGGACATCTTCGTGCGCGTGCTCGCCAGCCGCGACAGTAACCAGCCCGATACCCTGCGCCAGCCACGCGCCTACCTGACCCGTATCGCCAACTGCGTGCTGGTCAGCTGGCGCCGCCGTCATTCGCTGGAGCAGGCCTGGCTCGAAGCGCTGGCGCTGGTGCCCGAAGCGCTGCAGCCGTCGCCCGAGCAGCAGAGCGTCATCCTCGAGACCCTGCACGAGATCGACGCAGTGCTCGACGGCCTGCGCCCACGGGTCAGGCAGGCATTCCTGATGGCCACCCTGGACGGCATGAAGCAGAAAGACATCGCGCAGGCGCTGAACATCGCCCTGCCGACGGTGAAGAAGTACATCCACGAGGGCTACATGGCCTGTCTGAGCCAGATGCCCGATGACTAACCAGCCCGCCATTGCCCAGGCCGTGCTCGCCGAGGCCGCCGCCTGGTTGCTGCTGATGCAGGAAGGCCCGCTGACCCCGGCGCAGCAGCTCGAACTGGAGTGTTGGCGGCGCCGCGACCCGGACCACGAACGCGCCTGGAAGCGTGCCCAGCGCCTGCTGACCCGCCTCGGCACCCTGCCGCCGACCCTCGCCCGGCAAACCCTCGCTCGCCCGCAGGACAGCAGCCGGCGCACCGTACTGCGTGGCCTGCTGGGGCTGATCGGCGCGGCCCCGCTGGGCTGGTGGGCATGGCGTCAGGCCCGGGAGGGTGTCGACTACCAGACCGCAGTGGGCGAACGGCGCGAGTTGCTGCTGAGCGATGGCACCCAGGTCACGCTCAACAGTCACAGCGAGCTGCGTGTGCTGTATTCGGCCGAGGAGCGCCTGCTGTACCTGCGCCGTGGCGAGGTGTACATCGTCACCGCGACGGACCCGTCGCGGCCGTTGCGGGTGCGCTCCGATCACGGCCTGATGCAGGCGCTGGGCACCCGCTTCAGCGTGCGCCAGCTCCTTCACGAGACCCAGCTCGCGGTTTATGAAGGCGCCGTGCGCGTCACCCCCGAAGCTGGCCGTGGCAGCGTCATCCACGCAGGCTCGCAGGTACGCTTCGACCGCGACCGGCTCGGCCTGGTGGAAACCGCCCGCGACACCCAGCTGGCCTGGCGCAGGGGTTTGCTGGTGGTCGACGACATGCCGCTATTGCAGTGGGCCCAGGAGCTGATGCGCTACGCCGACCAGCGCCTGGTCTGCGACCCGGCCGTGGCCGAGCTGCGGGTCTCCGGCAGCTTCCCGGTCGATGACCTGCCACTGGCCCTGGCCATGCTGAGCGAGAGCCATGGCCTGCGAGTGCGGAGCGAAGCTGGTGGGATGTTCATAAGTCGCTGATCCCCCAGCTGTCATGCAGGGAACCTACGACTATGCGGCCAACGCGTACCCTGTGGGAGCGGCTTTAGCCGCGAAGCAAGCAACTCGATGGATGGCACCGGCTTCGCCGGTGTTCGCGGCTGAAGCCGCTCCCACAGGTCCCTTCCAGGTCGATAATTCATGTGAAGCCCGCGCCCACGGGAGCTATGTGACGAACCACTCGACGCAATGCCAGCATCCGGCCATTGCCCCGGCACCATCGCCAATGGGATGATTCGTATTTGCAATGAATTCTCATCAAGGTCACCCCGTGCCCCCCAAACTCCTCCTCGCCGAAGACGACCCCCGATTGCGCCAGGACCTGGAACAGCACTTCCTGCGTCGCGGCTTCAGCGTCCAGGCCTGCGAGAACGGCACCCAGGCATTGAACGCGATGCACCAGGCGCCCTTCGACCTGCTGCTGCTGGACATCATGCTCCCCGGCATCGATGGCCTCAGCCTGCTCGACGAACTGCGCCGGCACCAGGCGGTACCGGTGATGCTGATGTCGGCCCTGGGCGCCGAGCAGGACCGCATCAGCGGCTTCACCCGCGGCGCCGACGACTACCTGCCCAAGCCCTTCAGCCTGGCCGAGCTGGATGCCCGGGTCGATGCCCTGCTGCGCCGGGTGGCGCTGGACCGACGCCCGCCCACGCCACGCAACGCCTGCACGCTGACCTTCGATACCGCCAACCATGATGTCGCCCAGCATGGCCAGAGTGCCGGGCTGACCGGTTCCGAATACCGATTGCTGCTGACCCTGCAGGCCCATCCCGGCGAGGCACTGAGCAAGGCCTTCCTGTACCAGAGCGTCCTGCACCGGGCCTACACCCGCCTCGACCGTGGCCTGGACGTGCATGTGTGCAACCTGCGCCGCAAGCTCGGCGCCATCGGCGCCGGACACCTGGAGATCCAGGCCGTGCGCGGCCAGGGCTATATCCTGGTCGATGCGGGCAGCAGCTGATGCGCCGTCATCCGCTGCTGTGGAAGCTGGCGCTGCTGCAGGTGTGCTTCTGCCTGCTGCTGACCTGGCTGATCTGGACCTGGGGCCTGTCGGTCGAACGCAGCACCTACTTCCTCGCCCCCGCCGACCGGGTGTTCCTCGCCGGCTTCGCCGAACAGGCCGAGCAGGCCTGGCACGCGGAGGGAGCCGATGGCGTGGAACGCCTGCGCCGTCGGCTCGAAACCGAGGAGGACACCTGGGTCGCCATCATCGGCCCCCATCTGCAGAGTCTCGGCACTACCCCGCTGAACGCCGATGAAGCCAGCCGCCTTACCTTCATGCGCAAGCTCGACTGGCCGATGAGCCGGCGCCTGCAGGACGAGCTGCCATACGTGAGCATCGCCTTCCCCGAACACCCCGAGGACGGCCGCCTGGTCATCCAGCTCCCCGAACACCTGCTGCCCACCGGCCTGACACCCTGGACCCACGTGATCACCCACGGCGTGGCCCCCGCCCTGCTCGCCCTGCTGCTGGGCCTGGCGCTTTACCGCCACCTGGTCGTGCCGCTCAACCGCCTGCGTGACCGTGCCGACGCCCTGCGCGCCGACGATCTGGACAGCCCCGGCCTGCCCCTGCAGGAACGTCGCGACGAGCTGGGCGAGCTGGCCCAGGCCTTCGAGCACATGGCCGTGCGCCTGCGCAAAAGCCTCGACCAGCAACGCCTGCTGCTGCGTACCCTGTCCCACGAACTGCGCACCCCGCTGGCGCGCCTGCGCATCGCCCACGACAGCGAACTACCGGCGGAACTGCTACGCCAGCGCCTGGACCGCGAAGTGGACGACATGCAGAAACTGCTGGAGAACACCCTCGACCTGGCCTGGCTGGACACCGAGCGGCCGCAACTGGCGACCGAACCGGTACTGGTGCTCTCGGTCTGGGAGGCGCTGGTCCAGGACAGCTGCTTCGAAAGCGGCTGGCCGGTCGAACGGCTGCCCTGCTTGCTCGGGCTCGACTGCCAGGTCCAGGCGCACCTGGACAGCCTGGCCCAGGCCCTGGAAAACCTGCTGCGCAATGCCATCCGCCACTCGCCCGCCACCGGCCGGGTCAGCCTGGACGGTTGGCGCGAGGGTGCCTTCTGGCACTTGTGCCTGCGCGACCAAGGACCTGGGGTAGCGGAGGACGAACTCGAGCAGATCTTCCAGCCCTACCACCGCCTGCCCGGCAGCGGCGCCGGCTTCGGCCTGGGCCTGGCCATTGCCCGGCGCGCCATTGAGTTGCAGGGCGGACGCCTGTGGGCAAGCAATGGCCATCCCGGGCTATGCCTGCACCTGCTGCTGCCGGCCAGCGAAAGTGTTTAGAAAGTTAATGCGCTTTACTCTCAAATAGGAGTTATTACTATTTGTGATCTCTTGAATTCAGCCCGCCGTGCCGGAGATCACACATGTCGCCCCGCCCGCTTCCTTTCGCCCCCTTCCTGCTGCTGTCCAGCTGCCTGCTGAGCAGCGCCGTGCAGGCCGCCAACCAGCCAGAACCGATCGTGCTGGAAAGCCAGAACGTGGTGGCCACCGCCCTGGAGGAGACCAAGCAGGCGCCGGGGGTGTCGGTCATCACCGCCGAGGACATCCAGAAACGACCACCGGCCAATGACCTGTCGCAGATCATCCGCACCATGCCGGGGGTCAACCTGACCGGCAACTCCACCAGCGGCCAGCGCGGCAACAACCGGCAGATCGACATCCGCGGCATGGGCCCGGAAAACACCCTGATCCTGGTCGACGGCAAGCCGGTCAGCAGCCGCAGCTCGGTGCGCTACGGCTGGCGCGGCGAACGTGACTCGCGCGGCGACACCAACTGGGTGCCGGCCGACCAGGTCGAGCGCATCGAGGTGATCCGCGGCCCGGCGGCGGCGCGCTACGGTTCCGGGGCCATGGGCGGGGTGATCAACATCATCACCAAGCAACCGGCGGGAGAGACCCACGGCAACATGACCGTGTACCAGAACTTCCCGCAGCACGGTGACGAAGGCGCCACCAAGCGCGTGAGCTTCGGCCTCAACGGCCCACTGACCGACACCCTCAGCTACCGGGTCTACGGCAACGTGGCCAAGACCGACGCGGACGACTGGGACATCAACGCTGGCCACCAGTCCGCGCGCACCGGCACCCAGGCCGGCACCCTGCCCGCCGGCCGCGAAGGCGTGCGCAACAAGGACCTCAACGGCCTGCTGAGCTGGCGCCTGACCCCGGAGCAGACCCTGGAGCTCGAAGCCGGCTTCAGCCGCCAGGGCAACCTGTACGCGGGCGATACGCAGAACACCAACTCCAATGCCAACGTCAAAAGCATGCTCGGCAAGGAGACCAACATTCTCTACCGCGAGAACTTCGCCATCACCCACCGTGGCGATTGGGACTTCGGCAGCAGCATGGCCTTCCTGCAATACGAGAAGACCCGCAACCAGCGCATCAACGAAGGCCTGGCCGGCGGCACCGAAGGCATCTTCAGCAACACCGACTTCTACACCTCGACGCTGCGCGACCTGACCGCCCACGGTGAGCTCAACCTGCCACTGCACGCCTGGCGCGACCAGACCCTGACCCTGGGCAGCGAGTGGAGCCAGCAGAAACTGGACGACCCCAGCGCCAATACCCAGACCACCAGCGAAGGCGGCAGCGTGCCCGGCCTGGCCAGCAACGGCCGCAGCACCAGCAGCCAGGCGCAGATCTTCTCGCTGTTCGCCGAGGACAACATCGAACTGCTGCCCGGCACCATGCTCACTCCGGCGCTGCGCTTCGATCACCACAGCATCGTCGGCGACAACTGGAGCCCGTCGCTCAACCTGTCCCACGCGCTGACCGACACCCTGACGCTCAAGGCCGGCATCGCCCGCGCCTACAAGGCGCCGAACCTGTACCAGCTCAACCCCGACTACCTGCTCTACAGCCGTGGCCAGGGCTGCTACGGGCAGAGCACCAGCTGCTACCTGCAGGGCAACGCGCATCTGGAGGCCGAGACCAGCGTCAACAAGGAACTGGGCATCGAGTTCCAGGACAACGGCTGGGTCGCCGGCCTGACGTACTTTCGCAACGACTACAAGAACAAGATCGACTCGGGCCTGAGCGGCATCGGCCAGGCATCCGGTGGCGTCGGCGCCAACGCCAATGCCACCCTCTACCAGTGGGAGAACATCCCCAAGGCGTTGGTCGAGGGCCTTGAAGGCACCCTGACCATCCCGCTGAGCGAACAGCTGAAGTGGAGCAACAACTTCACCTACATGCTGCAGTCGAAGAACAAGACCACCGGCGAGACCCTGTCGGTGACCCCGGCCTACACGCTCAATTCGATGCTCGACTGGCAAGCCTCCGACGACCTGTCACTGCAGCTGAGCGTGGCCTGGTACGGCAAGCAGACGCCGAAGAAGTACGACTACCAGGGCAAGCGGGTCACCGGCACCGCCAACGACCAGGTGGCCCCTTACGCGCTGGTCGGCGCCAGCGGCACCTATGCGCTCACTAAAAACCTGAGCGTGACCGCCGGCATCGACAACCTGTTCGACAAACGCCTGTACCGGGCCGGCAACGCCCAGGCAGTGAACGGTATCGAGGGCGCGGGCGCAGCCACCTACAACGAACCCGGGCGCACCCTCTACACCAGCCTGACCGCCTCCTTCTGAACCCGTGCCGCCGCTGCACTCGACGATGCCGCGGCGGCTTGTCATGGAAGACCTCACGAGAACGCCCGATGAAGATCCTTTCCCTTGTCCTGGCACTGCTGCTGAGCGGTTCGGCCCTGGCCCAGCCGCAAGCCGAGCAGAAGATGGACGACACCCTGCTGCAGCGCCAGGACCTGGCCTATCGCTTCAGCCACCTCGACCTGGATTCACGCGACGGCCAGCGCCATTACCGCCTGTGGATCGGCCAGCCCCGACGCCCGGCCCCCGCCAGCGGTTACCCGGTGCTGTGGATGCTCGACGGCAACGCCGCCATCAGCGCCCTTGAGCCACAGCAACTTCAGGCGCTCGCCAGCGGCCAGGCACCGCTGCTGGTCGCCATCGGCTACCAGACTGACCAACGCATCGAACGTGCCGCCCGGACCTACGACTACACCCCCGTGGTGCCCGGGCTGGCCGAGCAACGCGATCCCCTGACTGGCCAGGCCAGCGGTGGTGCCGATGAGTTCCTCGACTTGCTGGAACAGCGCATGCGCCCGATGGTCGCCGCTGTCGCGCCCGTCGACCCGCAACGGCAGACGCTCTGGGGTCACTCCTATGGCGGGCTGGCGGTACTGCATACGCTATTCACCCGCCCATGGCTGTTCAGCGACTATGCGGCGGCCAGCCCATCGTTGTGGTGGAACGACGGCGCCATCGTGGCCGAGGTGCACGGGTTGCAGGGGCGGCTGGGCAGCCACCGAACAAGCCTGCTGCTGATGCGCGGCACGCAAGAACCGGCCAATCCGCGTGGGCCGGTGTCGGGTGATGTACAACGAGCGGCCCAGGAGCTGGTGGCCAGTCTGGCCGGAGTGAAGGGATTGTCAGTAGCCTTCCAGCCATTCGATGGTCTGGGCCACGGGCCAATGCTGCCGACCTCGCTGCGGTTCGTGATGGACAGGATGTCCAGCTCAGTGAGCCGTAATCCGTTGTAAGAGCCATTCCTTTCAAGGTGTTGAGAATTGGCGCTCGGCTTGGCGTTGCCGGGGTCGCTTTGCGACCCTTTCGCGGTACAAGGCCGCTCCTACAGGGCGCGCGGTCGCCTGTAGGAGCGGCCTTGTGCCGCGAAAGGGCTGCAAAGCAGCCCCGGCAATCTCGAATTGAGCGGTCATACCCAAAAAATCGCAAAAACCTTGAAAGGGCTTGTTGTAGGAGCGGCTTTAGCCGCGATGCAAGCTGTGCGGTGTCTGGCACCCGCTTCGCGGGTAATCGCGGCTGAAGCCGCTCCTATAGATGCCGTGCCCCCTTATCCAGCTTGGCGCACGGTGTCCCGCAGAAACTCATCCAGTAACCCGCTGTCACCACGCGTCACCGGCACCTCCCGCACCTCATCGGCTCGCGCCAGCTCGGCCTCGATGAACCCATGCAGCACCTCGTCCCGAGGTCCGTGCTCGGCCTCGCCGCTGCGTCGTTTCACGGCCAGCAACGCGTCGATCGCCGCCTGCAGTCGCGGGTCATCGACGGTACGCGCCATCAAAGCGGCGAACGCCGTCGGTGGCATACCCAGCCCCTGGTCGATCCAGCGCACCGCCAGCAACGGCCGCAGCACATACAGGTACTTCTTGAAGCGCACGGTCTCACCCATCAGGTAGCCACGCAGGTTCTTGCGCGCCATCGACAGGTAGTGATGGCGCACCGCGCGTGGTGAATAGAAAGCCTCGCCCAGCTCGCGCAGGCGCCTGGTGGCCTCGGCGTCGGCGCGGTACACCAGCGGCGAGCCCAGCCACTCGAGCAGGCTCGGGTTGGCGCCGCGCATCAGGCGCAGGGTCTTGCGCAGCTCCCAACCGCTGATGTCCAGCTCGTCGCAGAGCGGACGCTCGATCACATCGCGAGGCTCGTCCACCCGCAGGTACCAGTCGTTGCGCGGCACGTAGACGAAGCGTACGTCGTAGTCGCTGTCCGGCGAAGCGAAACCCCAGGCACGGCTGCCGGACTCGCAGGCATAGAGCACGGTCACCTCGTGCTCGCGCTCGATACGTTGCAGCTCATCGAGCACCCGGGTGCGCATGGCCTCGGGCAATGGGTGGGGGTCGTCCTGATACATGTCTTCGTTCCTTGTACAGGGCGCCACCTGGCGCCCGTTTCAACCTTTCACGCACACCACCTGACGCAGGGTGTGCACCACTTCGACCAACTCGCGCTGGGCCTGCATCACCGCATCGATGTCCTTGTAGGCCATCGGGATCTCGTCGATCACATCCTTGTCCTTGCGGCACTCCACATGGGCGGTGGCGCGCTGCTGGTCCTCGACGGTGAAGCGGCTCTTGGCCTTGGTGCGGCTCATCACCCGGCCTGCGCCGTGACTGCACGAGCAGAACGATTCCTCGTTACCCAGGCCCCGGACGATGAAGCTCTTGGCACCCATGGAACCGGGAATGATGCCCAGCTGGCCCTTCTGCGCCGACACCGCGCCCTTGCGGGTCACCAGCACCTCACGGCCGAAGTGCTGTTCCTTCTGCACATAGTTATGGTGGCAGTTGACCGCCTCGAGGCTGGCCTCGAACGGTTTGCCCAGCACCTTGCGGGTGGCGGCAACCACCGCCTGCATCATCAGCTCGCGGTTGTGCCGGGCGAAGTCCTGCGCCCACTCGACCGCCTCGACATAGTCGGTGAAGTGCCGGCTGCCCTCCTCGAAATACGCAAGGTCCCGGTCCGGCAGGTTGACCATGTGCTGGCGCATGTCGGCCTGGGCCAGTTCGATGAACAGGTTGCCGATGGCGTTACCGACACCACGCGAGCCGCTGTGCAGCATGAACCAGACGCGGTCGGCCTCGTCCAGGCAGACTTCGATGAAGTGGTTGCCGCCACCCAGTGTCCCCAGGTGCTGGCGGTTGTTGGTCTTCTCCAGCCGCGGGTGCTTGTTGGTGATCGCCTTGAAGCGTCCGGCCAGGCCGCTCCACACCTGGTCGGCCTGGTCCGGCACAGTGTCCCAGGCGCCCTGGTCGCGACGGCCGAAGGTCTTGCCATGGGGCACGGCCTTCTCGATGGCCGTGCGCAGGCCGTGCAGGTTGTCCGGCAGGTCGCGGGCGTGCAGCGAGGTGCGCGCGGCGATCATGCCACAGCCGATGTCCACCCCCACCGCCGCCGGAATGATCGCGCCCACGGTGGGGATCACGCTGCCGATGGTCGAGCCCTTGCCCAGGTGCACATCCGGCATCACCGCCAGGTGCTTGAAGATGAACGGCATCTTCGCCGTGTTCATCAGTTGCTTGCGGGCGTCGTCCTCGACCGGTACACCGTCGGTCCACAGTTTGATCGGCTTGCCGCCCGCCACTTCGAGTATGTTCATTGCCTTGTTCCTTGTTGCGCTACGTCGTGTCGCAAAGGGTCAACCCGCCTTGAGGCTGACCATTCCATTCAATACCTGATCCAGGCCACCGAACACCGAAATCCGGTCGATGCGCTCGGCCACCCGCTCCAGGGTTTCCAGCTCCTTCAGGCGCAGGGCCGTCGGGTTGCCTTCCATCACCTTGGCGGTGTTGAGCAGCGAACGGGTCGCCTGGGTTTCCTCGCGGCGCCGGATCACGTTGGCCTGGGCGGCCTTTTCCGCCTCCACCACCTGTGCCAGCAGGGTCTTCATTTCGCCCGGCAGGATGATGTCGCGCACCCCCAGGCTGCTCACCTCCAGGCCACTGCCTTGCAGGTGCGCCAGCAGGTGCTCGGTGACGCTACCGTCGATGGACTGCTTGTCTTCCAGCAGCTCGTCGAGGGTGCGGGTACCCACTGCCGCACGCAAGCCGAACTGCAGCTCGCGGTACAGGTGCTCCACCGGCTTGCTCATCTGTCCGTGGGCGCCAAGCACATCGGTGTAGCGCCAGTTGGCCACCAGGCTCAAGCGCAGGCTGACCTTGTCGCGGGTGAGGATCTCCTGGCCGTTGACCTCCAACGCCTGCAGGCGGGTGTCGACCATCTCCACCGCTACCTGGCTGCCGCAGCGCCAGTAGCCATGCCGGCCTGGCTCGAGCAACCCGGCCACCACGCCATCAATCTTCAGTACGCCGACATGGAAGGCCGGCACCAGCGCCAGCAGGACCAGGTCCGTGCCGGCCACGCCGGGGCGGTTCAGGCGAACCAACAGTTCGTCGTCCAGGCGCCGTCCCTGATCAAGGTCGATGCGCTGCAAGCCATGTTCGACCTGACCTTTCCAGTACAGGCGGCGGCTGTCCGGGGCCAGCAACTCAACCAGGCGGCCGTCCTCGAAGCGCAGGCCGGCCTCGTGCGGCGCCAGGTCCATGGTTTCGAAATACTGCTCGACCAGTGCCGACTCATGCCCACGCAGGTATTGCGCCAGCGGGTGGTCAAACAGCGGGGATTGGAGGCTGAAAGTGGTCACTGTCAGCCGGTCTTGCCAGTCGAAACGCTGGTACTGGCCAGGCTCGAGGATCGACACGAAGTCGCCTTCGCTCATCAACAGGCCGCGTTCGTTTTTCTTCACCACAAAGCGTTTCAACAGTTTCATCTTGCTCATCCTTTTATCAATGTCCTTGGCTGCGGGTGGTCGCCGACTCACCGAGCACCGTGGGCGAAACCTGGCGGAGTCCGGGGCTGGGAGCGATTGCTCCGGCGGCCGCCATCGTTGCGCCTGGTCCGGCCGGCGGGCCGGGTGAACCAGCGTTGGCTCAGGCTTCCTTCGCAGTGGCGGGCCGTCCTGGCCCTGGTTGCGTTGCCTGTGCCCCACCTGCGGGTGTTGCGGGTGTAGCTACCGTGGAGGGTATTGCCGAGACGTGGCCCGGCGAGCGCCTCGCAAGCCTGTTCACAGGCTTGCGCCGCAATGACCGGTCGTTGCGGCGGCGGCATGCACGACACCGACACCTGAAGGTGGGTACGTGCACCGGCGGGGGTTGATCCCCTGACCCGAGGGCCTGCCTGGCGATGCGGTCGAGAGGGATATAGCGAGCGGCGTGCCAGGTTTTCATTCGCTCTTGAAAAATCTTTTAACTATTTGATTTATAAGTATTTATTTTTTGTTGCGCGTTAGCCTGTGTATTGCAACGCGTCATGCCGATTTCATTTTTCGTATATCCTGAGATACATACTTATCTTTTTGGATAATCACGGATGACCAAGCCCCTCGTCGCCATCGGTTTCCTCGGCACCACCCTCGACCGCAACGGCAAGGGCGCCGCACGCTGGAACCGCTGGCGGCCAACCATCGGCCTGTGCCAGCAAGCCGACCTGCCCCTGGACCGCCTGGAACTTATCCACGGCCCCGGCGCCCGCGACCTCGGCCTGGCCGAGCGGATTCGCGCCGACATCCAGCTGGTCTCGCCCGACACCGAAGTGCGCCTGCACCCGCTGGCGCTGCGCAACCCTTGGGACTTCGAGGAGGTCTACGGCGCCCTGCACGACTTCGCCAGCGGCTATACCTTCGACACCGAGCGCGAGGACTACCTGGTGCATATCACCACCGGTACCCACGTCGCGCAGATCTGCTGGTTCCTGCTCACCGAAGCCCGCTACCTGCCGGCGCGCCTGGTGCAGACCTCGCCCTCGCGCAAGCAGGATGAAAACAGCGACCCGGCCGGCATCGCCACGCTTATCGACCTCGACCTGTCGCGCTACGACCCGATCGCCTCGCGCTTTCGCCGCGAGCAGGTCGAGGGGCAGTCGCTGCTCAAGTCCGGCATCGCCACGCGCAACCCGGATTTCAACCGCACCATCGAGCAGATCGAGCGGGTCGCCCTGCGCTCCAAGGCGCCCATGCTGCTGGTCGGCCCGACCGGCGCCGGCAAGTCGTTCCTGGCCCGCCGCGTCCATGAACTCAAGCGCGGCCGCCACCAACTGGGCGGGCGTTTCATCGAGGTGAACTGCGCCACCCTGCGCGGCGACGGCGCCATGTCGACCCTGTTCGGTCACGCCAAGGGCGCCTTCACCGGCGCCCAGAACGCCCGCGACGGTCTGCTGCGCGCCGCCGACGGCGGCATGCTGTTCCTCGACGAGATCGGTGAACTGGGCGCTGACGAACAGGCCATGCTGCTCAAGGCCATCGAGGAAAAACGCTTCTTCCCGCTGGGCGCCGACCGCGAAGTGGAAAGCGACTTCCAGCTGATCGCCGGCACCCACCGCGACCTGCGCGCCAAGGTCGCCGATGGCTCGTTCCGCGAGGACCTGTTCGCCCGCATCAACCTGTGGACCTTCGCCCTCCCGGGCCTGGCCGAACGCCGCGAGGACATCGAGCCAAACCTTGATTTCGAGTTGCAGCGCCATGCCCGCGAACAAGGCCGCCAGGTGCGCTTCAACCTCGAGGCCAAGCGCCGCTACCTGGCCTTCGCCCATTCCGGCGAGGCACGCTGGGCCGGCAACTTCCGCGAGCTGTCGGCGTCGATCACGCGCATGGCGACCCTGGCCGACAGCGGGCGTATCGACGAGGCATTGGTCGAGGAGGAGATCGGTCGATTGCGTTACGCCTGGGGCCTGGAACCGAACACCGAACCACTGCTCACAGGTCGCGAGCTGGACCTGTTCGACCAGGTGCAGTTGCAGGCGGTGATCGACGTCTGCCGCCGCGCGCCGAGCCTGTCAGAAGCCGGACGCCAGCTGTTCGCGGTATCGCGCCAGGAGAAGGCCAACCCCAACGATGCCGACCGCCTGCGCAAGTACCTGGCGCGCTTCGGACTGGACTGGCAGCAACTAAAGTCGTAGGGCTTGCCAGCCCGCTGGCACAGTGGGGTATGCTTGGCCGGTCTTCAGGGCGGGGTGAAAGTCCCCACCGGCGGTAAATCGAAAGATGAGCCCGCGAGCGCCCCGGCCATGCCGGGGGTCAGCAGACCTGGTGAGATTCCAGGGCCGACGGTCATAGTCCGGATGAAAGAAGGCGTTTGGCAGGGGCCGTCCGGGCACCCCTGCGCGCGCATTTTGTTCGCCCCGAGACGTTCATCGATCATTCACGAGGAGCGTTTCATGTCCACCATGCTCAACAAGCAATTCCCCAATGTCAGCGCCGCCATCGCCGCCTTCCAGGCCGGGCGACCCGTGCTGCTGCTCGACGACGACGACCGCGAGGACGAAGCCGATATCGTCGCCGCCGCCGAGAACCTTTCGCTGCAGACCATGGCCATGATGATCCGCGACTGCAGCGGCATCGTCTGCCTGTGCCTTGACGAAGCCACCGTCGACGCCCTGCAGCTGGCGCCGATGGTGCAGAATAACCAGGCCCGCCATGGCACCGGTTTCACCGTCACCATCGAAGCCGCCGAAGGGGTCAGCACCGGTGTGTCGGCACAGGACCGCATCACCACCATCGAAGCCGCGCTGCGCTCGACCGCCCAGGAACGTCATATCGTCAGCCCGGGCCATGTGTTCCCGCTACGCGCTCGCGATGGCGGCGTACTGACCCGTCGCGGCCACACCGAAGGCTCGGTGGACCTGGCCCGCCTGGCCGGCCTGCGCCCGGCGGCGGTGCTGTGCGAACTGATGAACCCCGACGGCAGCATGGCCCGCGGCGAGCAGGTGGCGGTGTATGCCCGCCAGTACAACCTGCCGGTGCTGACCATCGAGGAACTGGCGCGCTATCGCGAGGCGATGGTCGAGCTGGAAGCAGAGATCGCCTGAATCATCTTGGGGCCGCTGTGCGGCCCATTCGCGGCACAAGGCCGCTCCTACAGGAAATTGCGATCCCCTGTAGGAGCGGCCTCGTGCCGCGAAAGGGCTGCAAAGCAGCCCCAACAATCTAAAGCCCAACGCCAATCAAGCTGCCGTCAACGCAACCCCAACGGCCCCTTCAGAAACTCATACAACCCCGCCGCACTCTTGCGATAACCATCAGCCGTCAGGTGCACCAGATCCGGCCGCGCCAGCCCGCCCGCCTGCCAGCCGGCAATCGAGCACGGCCCGCCCATGAACCCCTGCCAATCCCAGAACAGCGCCTTGTACTTCTGCGCCATCTGCTTCTGGATACGGATCACCGAGGCCAACGGTTGAGGCTGGCGCGCCGCACAGCTGCGCGCCTTGCGCTGCTTGATCGAATCCGGCGGCCCAACCAGCAGGATCGCCGCCTGGGGCAGGTCCTTGCGCAGGCCGACGAGGGTCGCCTCCAGTTGCGTCTGGTACAGCGCCAGGTCGAGCTTGTCGTCAAACGCTTCATTGGTGCCGTAGGCCAGGATCACCAGGTCAGGCCGCACGGCCTTGAGGCTGTCACGCCAACCCGGCTGCCACTTGTCCACCACGTCCAGGCGCGCACCGTTGATGCCCAGCGCCGAGTAGGTCACCCCGGCATTCTTCTGCCCCTGGATGTACCAGCCCCCCAGCGCGACACCCCGGCCACCCTCGACACTCAATTGCACCGGCAGGCCGACATTGGCGTAGGCCGGGCTGAAGCGCCACTGGCCATTGCTCGCCGGCAGCACGCGGCGCTGGCCACCATTGACGAAGAGGCTGGCACTGGTGGTCGACTGGTACAACGCCGAGACCTTGTAGCGCTGGCGGTCCTCGTCCCGCGCCTGCAGCACCACACTGGAGCGGTTGGCCAACGGCAGCGACAGGTAGCCCCCCAACGGGAACTGCGGGCTTTGCTGGTTGCGCGCCGACACCAGCTCCCACTGGCGCTTCTCGCTCTTGATGATCACCCGGTCGTTGCGGATCCCCGGCACCGGCGAAGCCGGCACCAGGCCGATGCCGCCGTCGCCGTAGCGCGTCTGCAACAGCTTGCGCAGCTCGCCGCTGAACAGGTCGGCGGCGGTGTGCGAGTCACCCAGCTGGACGATGGCAACCGGCGCCCGGCCGGCATTGCGCAGCTTGCCGGCGAGCAAGGCGAGGTTGCCGTCCTGACGGGCGGCAGGCGCGGCGGCGGGCCGGGCCGTGGGCTGGGCGCTCACGCTGTTGGCGCCGGTACTGCAACCCGGCGCGGCGCTGATCAGCAGGGCCAGGCCCAGCAGGTGATGCCATTGGCGCATCTCAATGTCCTGTAACGGTCAGGCCCGGAAAGCTGATCAGCGACAGAACCTGTTCGGCGATCATCTTCTGGCCTGTGATGGTGAAATGAATACCGTCGTCGACCCGCACCTTGACCCGCTTGCCCTGCGGTGTCTGCACCGTATACGAGAAGTTGGCGTCGGTGTAGCCGAGGATCGGGTTGGCCGAGACGTAATGCTGGCCAAACAGCGCGGTCTGCTCCTGGTAGAGCCCGCTGAGGTAGCCCATGGCCGTGGACAGCCGCGCCTTCTCCATGTTCGGCGGCCCGACCCAGATCACCTGCACGTTGTGCGTGCGCGCCTGCTCGAGGATCGAATCGATACGGGCACGGTAGGCGACCTCCCACTCCGGCGACTTGAAGCGCAGGAACGGCTTGCCCTTGCCCTGGGGCATGTCCCAGGGGTCGTTGGGACCGAGGAACACCACCATCAGGCGCACGTTCGGCTCATGATCGAGGGTGTCTGCCACGGTCTTCGGCCAGTTGAAGAAGCCCGGGTAGGCAAGGCCGGTACTCTGCTTGCTGAGGTTGACGGTACGGATCTGGTAGCGCTTGCGCAGGCTGTTGGCCAGGTGCGGCGCCACGCCCTGCATCAGCGAGTCGCCGACCAGGAACACTTCGTCACCAGCGGCCAGCGAGGCCACAGTCCCCGGCTGCAACAACGCCGGGGCCGGCGTGGGCGGTGCAGGCTGGGCGACAACGACGGCGGCTGGCGCATGGACCGGCGCAGGCGTCGGCTGTGCATGCGCGGGCGTCGATACCGGTGGCAGCGGTTTGGCCAGGACCGCCGGGGTTTGCAGATCGACCGTGACCACCGGCATCGGCGCGGGCATCACCTCGATCGCCGGCCCCTCGGCCAGTTGCGGCGCGGGCAGCAGTTGCTCGAGCAGGTCATCGCGCTGCGCCTCCAGCATCGCCGTCAACTGCGCACCCAAGCGCCAGGCCGGCAGCTGGCCCAGCAGCGGTATCTCGCAGCTCTGGTGGTATTTCTGCTGGCAATAGAGCTTGATCGAGTCCTGGTTCAGCCAGAACAGCAACGCGGTGGTGACCACGATCGCATACAAGCCACGGGCGGCGCCCATCTGCACCTGGAACAGCTGTTTGCTATCAGAAGCTTGCATAGATGAACCCCGGCACGCCCGACTGCGAAGCGAAAATCACCAGCGACACACCGACCCCGAGCGGGATCGGGTACAGCTGCCACGGCAGGCGCTGGAACTGCGCGCCACCCTGGCGCAATAGCGCCAGCCACTGTGGATAACTGGCCACGAACAGCACGCAGGCCAGAAGCATCAGGCCCGTGGCGCTGTTCAGGCCCGCCAGGCTCAGCTGGGCGATGTTGCCGAGCATCTCCATCGCGCCCTCAAGCGTCGGGCTGCGGAAGAAGATCCAGGCGAAGGCCACGTAGTGGAAAGTCATCAACCGCGCCATCAGGCCCGAACCCGGCAGCCGCGCGAAACCCGGAAACCACTGGCTGAACAGCTTGGAAATGGCCAGGCCGACGCCATGCAGGGCGCCCCAGATGATGAAGTTCACGCTCGCCCCGTGCCACAGGCCGGACACCAGCATCGCCAGCAGCATGTTCAGGTTGCCGCGCCATACGCCCTTGCGGTTGCCGCCCAGCGGGATGTACACATAGTCGCGGATGAAGCGCGACAGGCTGATGTGCCAGCGCCCCCAGAATTCCTTGAGGTTGTGCGCGGCGTACGGCGCGTCGAAGTTGTCCGGCAGACGGAAGCCCAGCAACAGGGCGATGCCGGTGACCAGGTTGGTGTAGCCGCTGAAGTTGAAGTAGATCAGCAAGCTGTAGCCGTACACGCTCAGCAGCACCTGCTCGGGGCTGGCGCTGCCCGGGGTGTCGAACACCGGGTCGACCCACTCGCTGCCCAGCCAGGCGCTGAGGAAGAACAGCTTGACCACCGCCATGGCGATCAGCCCCAGCGCCCGCTGCGGTTCCAGCACCTGGCGCATGGCCGGCGGGCGGATCTGCGGCAGCATGTGCAGGGCACGGTTGACCGGCCCGGCCACCAGGCTGGGGAAGAACGCCAGGTACAAGGCCAGGTCCAGCGGCGGCACCGGCGCCAGCTCGCGGCGGTTGATCGACACCAGGTAGCTGACCGAATGGAAGGTGTAGAACGACAGCCCGATCGGCACCAGCACTTCCAGCAGCGGCAGCGCCACGTCGAACCCGGCGGTGGCCAGCGCGGCCTGCGCGCCTTCGACGAAGAACGCCTGGTACTTGAACAGGTAGAAGCAGCCCAGCACCAGCGTCAGCAGCAGCACGCGGCTGAACCAGCGCCCGGGATAGCGCCCCGCCAGCAGGCCGAGCAGGTACACCAGCGCGCTATAGCCCAGCAGGATGTACAGCGACTGCAGGCTGAAGCTCGCCACCAGGCCGTAGCTGGCGGTCAGGAGCAGCAGGTTCTGCAACCGCACGCTCCAGCACAGGCTCCAATAGAGCAGGAAGAACAGCGTGAAACAGAGGCCGAATTCGATCGAGAGGAAGCTCACAACGTAGTCCATTACATGACGTCGGGGAGGAAGGTCTTTGACCCGCAGGCCAGAGCGCGCGGATTATGGCAGAGGGCCGCCACCCCCACAATTCGATTGCATGACGGATTGCAAGATGGCTTGCGCCAGACAAGTGCAACAAAATGCGACGAACGATAGGCCCACGCAATTTGCTCCCCCTGCCCCGCTCTGCTAGTGTCGCGCCGTTCTGAACGCCACCGAGACAGTCGCCATGGCCCGCAAAAAAACCTCCATCGATTTCGAACAATCCCTCGCCGACCTGCAAGCCCTGGTCGAGCGCCTGGAGAACGGCGAACTGTCGCTGGAAGAGTCGCTGGCCGCCTTCGAACAGGGCATCGCCCTGACCCGCGATTGCCAGGGCGCCCTGGCCCAGGCCGAGCAGAAGGTACAGATCCTGCTGGAGCGTGACGGCGAGCTGGCTGCCCAGCCGTTCGACGCGGAGCCCGAGGCATGATCGCCCAGTACCAGCAAAGCGCCCAGGCACGGGTCGATGCCGCCCTCGAACCGCTGTTCCAGGCACCGTCGAAGGAGCTCGAACGCCTTTACGCCGCCATGCGCTACAGCGTGATGAACGGCGGCAAGCGCGTGCGCCCATTGCTGGCCTATGCCGCCTGCGAAGCCTTCGGCGTGCCGCCCGAGCAAGCCAACGGCGCGGCCTGCGCGGTGGAGCTGATCCACGCCTACTCGCTGGTGCATGACGACCTGCCGGCGATGGACGACGATGACCTGCGTCGCGGCCAGCCCACCACCCACAAGGCGTTCGACGAAGCCTGCGCGATCCTCGCCGGCGACGGCCTGCAGAGCCTGGCCTTCAGTGCCCTGCTCGAGCCACGCCTGAGCCCGCAGTCCGACGCTATCCGCCTGCAGATGGTCCAGACCCTGGCCAAGGCCGCCGGTCCCGCCGGCATGGTCGGCGGCCAGGCCATCGACCTGGGCTCGGTGGGCGTCAAGCTCGACCAGCAAGCCCTGGAATACATGCACCGGCACAAGACCGGCGCGCTGATCGAAGCCAGCGTGCGCCTCGGCGCCCTGGCCAGCGCCCGCGCCGATCAGGCCCAGCTCGATGCCCTGCAGACTTATGCACAGGCCATCGGCCTGGCGTTCCAGGTGCAGGACGACATCCTCGACGTGGAGAGCGACACCGCCACCCTGGGCAAACGCCAGGGCGCCGACATCGCCCGCGACAAGCCGACCTACCCGGCGCTGCTCGGGCTGGAAGCGGCCAAGGCCTATGCTCTGGAGCTGCGCGACCAGGCGCTGGCCGCGCTGGCAGCTTTCGGCGACAACGCTGAGCCGTTGCGGGCCCTGGCCCGCTACATCGTCGAGCGCCGTCACTAAGTCCCCCTGTAGGAGCGGCCTCGTGCCGCGAAAGGGCCGCAAAGCGGCCCCGGCAATCTTTGCGTCAACGCTGAAATCCTGGGGCCGCTTTGCGGCCCTTTCGCGGCACGAGGCCGCTCCTACAGGATCTGCGCTGCATTGAGCTTCCTGCACACCCGTCCGAATGGGCAGCTTTTCCTACAATGGGGTAAACTGCCGCGTCTTCACACCTATAACGACACGCCTGATGCCCACGACGTTTCAAGAGATCCCCCGCGAACGCCCGGTCACGCCTTTGCTGGACCGCGCCGACACGCCCGCCGGCCTGCGCCGGCTGGCCGAAGCCGACCTGGAGACCCTGGCCGACGAGCTGCGCCAGGACCTGCTCTATACCGTGGGGCAGACCGGTGGGCATTTTGGTGCGGGCCTGGGCGTCATCGAACTGACGATCGCCCTGCACTACGTCTTCGACACCCCGGACGACCGGCTGGTGTGGGACGTCGGCCACCAGGCCTACCCGCACAAGATCCTCACCGGCCGCCGCGAGCGCATGCTCAGCCTGCGCCAGAAGGACGGCATCGCCGCCTTCCCGCGCCGCAGCGAGAGCGAGTACGACACCTTCGGCGTCGGTCATTCCAGCACCTCGATCAGCGCCGCGCTGGGCATGGCCATCGCCGCCCGTCTGCAGAACGATCCGCGCAAGTCGATCGCCGTGATCGGCGACGGCGCGCTGACCGCCGGCATGGCCTTCGAGGCGCTGAACCACGCGCAGGAAGTGGATGCCAACATGCTGGTCATCCTCAACGACAACGACATGTCGATCTCGCGCAACGTCGGCGGCCTGTCCAACTACCTGGCCAAGATCCTCTCCAGCCGCACCTACGCCAGCATGCGCGAAGGCAGCAAGAAAGTGCTGTCACGCCTGCCCGGGGCCTGGGAGATCGCCCGTCGCACCGAAGAGTACGCCAAGGGCATGCTGGTGCCCGGCACCCTGTTCGAGGAACTGGGCTGGAACTACATCGGCCCGATCGACGGCCACGACCTGCCGACCCTGATCGCCACCCTGCGCAACATGCGCGACCTCAAGGGCCCGCAGTTCCTGCATGTGGTGACCAAGAAGGGCAAGGGCTTCGCCCCGGCCGAGGTCGATCCGATCGGCTACCACGCGATCACCAAGCTGGAGCCGGCCGACAAGCCGGTCGCGCCGAAAAAAGCCAGCGGGCCAAAATACGCCTCGGTGTTCGGCCAGTGGCTGTGCGACATGGCCGCCGCCGACAACCGCCTGGTGGGCATCACCCCGGCAATGAAGGAAGGCTCGGACCTGATCGACTTCAGCGAACGCTATCCCGAGCGCTACTTCGACGTCGCCATCGCCGAACAGCACGCGGTGACCTTTGCCGCGGGCATGGCCTGCGAGGGCGCCAAGCCGGTGGTGGCGATCTACTCGACCTTCCTGCAGCGCGCCTATGACCAGCTGATCCACGACGTGGCGGTGCAGGACCTCGATGTGCTGTTCGCCATCGACCGCGCCGGCCTGGTCGGCGAGGACGGCCCGACCCACGCCGGCGCCTACGACCTCTCGTACCTGCGCTGCATCCCCGGCATGCTGGTGATGACCCCCAGCGACGAGAACGAGCTGCGCAAGATGCTCAGCACCGGCCACCACTACAAGGGCCCGGCCGCCGTGCGCTACCCGCGCGGCACCGGCCCCAACGCGCCGATCAGCGGCGATCTGGAACCACTGGAGATCGGCAAGGGAGTGATCCGCCGCCAGGGCGGCAAGGTCGCCCTGCTGGTGTTCGGCGTGCAACTGACCGAAGCCTTGCAGGTGGCCGAGCAGATCGACGCCAGCGTGGTCGACATGCGTTTCGTCAAGCCGCTGGACGAGGCGCTGGTGCTGGAGATGGCCGCCAGCCACGAACTGCTGGTGACCATCGAGGAGAACGCCATCATGGGTGGTGCCGGCGCCGCCGTCGGCGAGTTCCTGGCCCGCGAGGGCGTGGTCAAGCCACTGCTGCACCTGGGTCTGCCGGACATCTATGTCGAGCATGCCAAGCCTGCGCAGATGTTGGCTGAATGTGGGCTGGATGTGGCGGGGATCGAAGCCTCCGTCAAAGCCCGGATGGCCAAGCTCGGCCTCTAGGGCCCTTTCGCGGGTAAACCCGCTCCCACAGGGACTGCACAGTATTCAAGGTCTGTGGAGATCCTGTGGGAGCAGGACTGCACAGTATTCAAGGTCTGTGGAGATCCTGTGGGAGCGGGTTTACCCGCGAATGCGATGGAACTGCCCATGAAAAAATCCGCCTGTGCCGCACTCCTCTGCGCCCCTACATTCCTGCTGGCCGCCGAGCGCGATGACGCCCTGAAACTCCCCGACGTACTGATCAGCGCCAGCCGCCAGGTCGAGTCACGCACCGCCACCAGCGCCGCCAACACGGTGTTCACCCGTGCCGATATCGATCGCCTGCAACCCAGCGGCGTCACCGACCTGCTCGCCCGCGTTCCCGGCGTACAGGTCGCACCCACCGGCGGTCGCGGCAGCCTGCCCGGCATCTTCATCCGCGGCACCAAGGCCGCCCAGACCCTGGTGCTGGTCGACGGCGTGCGCATTGCCAATGCCACCTCCGGCGACAGCGCCCTGCAGTTCCTCGGCATCGACCAGATCGAACGTGTGGAAGTGCTGCGCGGCTCGCGCTCAGCGATCTACGGCAGCGACGCCATTGGCGGGGTGATCCAGATCTTCACCCGCCGTGGTGACGGCCAGGGCCTGCAACCGCGCCTGCGCCTGGCCGCCGGCAGCAATCAGACCTGGCAACGCAGCCTGGGGCTGTCGGGCGGTGATGGCGCGACCCGCTTCAACCTCGGCGCCAGCCTCGACGAAACCGCTGGCATCGATTCGACCGGGCCGTCGTATGCCAGCGATGGCGACCATGACGCCTATCGCAACCGCTCGCTCAACCTGAACCTGAGCCACACCTTCAACGAGCGTTTCGAAGCCGGGTTGAACCTGCTCGACAGCTGCGGGCGCAGTGAATACGACAATCCGTACGGACGGCTGGATGATGTCACCTGGCTGAGTTATCCACAGCAGCCCTACACTGACTTCAGCGTCAGCAGCCTGGGCTCATGGTTCGACGTCCAGCTTAATGACACCTGGCACTCCAGGCTGGAGTTGGGCCACAGCGAAAACCGCGACGACAAGCGCGACAAGCTCAGCGACCAGCGCTTCATCTACAACACCTATCGTGATCAGGTCACCTGGCAGAACGAGCTTGCCCTGGACGAGCGCAACCAGCTGATGCTCGGTGGCGACTGGTATCAGGACCGCTTCCACGGCACGGCGAACTTCAGCGAGGACAGCCGCTGGAACCGCGCGATCTTCGCCCAGTACCGTTTCGCGGGGGAACGCTTTTCCAGCGAGCTTGGCGTGCGTCACGATCGCAACCAGCAGTACGGCGAGCAGACCACCTGGAACGCCAGCCTCACCGTCCCCTTGAATCCACGCAATGATGTGCTGGTGTCCTATAGCGAAGGATTCCGCGCCCCGACCTTCAACGACCTGTATGACGTGCAGTACGGCAATCCGGACCTGCGTCCCGAGCACTCGAAGAGTTACGAGCTGCAATGGCGCAGCCAACTGGCCAGCCATACTCGCCTGGAAGCCTCGCTGTATCGCACCGACCTGCGCGACGCGATCAACTACGACCCCACGCGCAGGCGCCCCGGCAATGTCGACAACGCACGCATCAACGGCCTGGAGTTGTCGCTAATGCAGGAGTGGGCTGGCTGGACCTCTCAGCTGGGCCTGAGCATGATCGATCCCCGCGACCGTGAAAGCGGCCATACCCTGCAACGGCGCGCTCGACGCACGTTGAGCCTGGACCTGGATCGACAGTTCGAACGCTTCAACGTGGGTGCGAGCTGGCAAGCCGTCAGCGGCAGCTACGACGATCCATCCAACAACAATCGCATCGGTGGCTACGGACTACTCGGTCTGCGCGGCGGCATGGCCCTGACCGACGAGGTGAGGCTGGAGCTGAAGCTGGACAACTTGCTGGACAAGCACTACAGCCGTGCCCTTTACAGCTTCGATGGCAGCCAGTACGGCTATCGCGAAGAAGGCCGCACCTGGCTGCTGAGCCTTACCTGGACACCGACCCTCTAGCCTCCAACAGCGCACACAACCGGGCGGTAGCCTCGATCATCTGCCCGCTGGGCCGCTCCAGTCCCTTGTCCGGCACCACCAGCAAGCGCTCCCCCTTAACGGCGCTCAACTGCGGCCAGCTACGCCAGCTGGCCAGCTGCGCCGCGTCACCCGCCAGGATCACCTCGGGATCGCGCAACAGCACCGACTCCACGCTGACCTGCGGCGCAGGCTGGGTCAGGTCGTCGAACACATTGCGCGCCCCGCAGACGCGCAAGGCATCGCTGACCACCTGGCGTCCACCCAAGGTGTACAGCGGCTTGTCCCAGACCTGATAGAACACCCGCAGCGGCGTGTCGCGCCGGTAGCGCTCGCGCAGCGCCTGCAGTCGATCACGCAGGCCGGCGGCATAGGCGCGACCCTGCTCGTCCCGCCCGAGGCGCCGGGCGATGGCTTCGATCTGCTCGATCAACTGGTCGAGGTCGCCGGGCTCGCCACTGAACGTGGCGATACCCAGGCGCTTGAGCTGGTCGCGCTGGGCCGGTGCAACGCTGCCAGGCCAGAGCAGCAGCAGGTCAGGCTTGAGACTGAGCAGGCGCTCCATGTCCAGCTGGCCATGGCGCCCGACCGAGGGCAGGTCCTGAAGGCTCGGCGGACGCTCACCCGCGTCCAGCAGGCCCACCAGCAGGTCATCAGCATCCAGCTCGAGGACGATCTCGGTCATCGACGGCGCCAGGCTGACCACCCGTGGCCCGGCCTCGGCCAGGGTACCGAGGCACAGCAATGCGAAGGAGGCGAGAAGCGCCCGCATCAGCCGAGCTGGCGCGGAATACGGTAGAGGTACAGCAGCACCACAGTAGACAAGGCGAGGAGGATCTGCGGCACGGCCTCCAGCCCGACCAACACCGACAGTGCAGCGACCCAGGCCGGGAAGCAGGCGAACAGCATGGCCAGGCGTCGAACCCGCGCCAACTCGATCCAGGCAGCGGGTTCGTCCGGCGTGCCCAGCTGCTTGTCGGTGGCGATCAATGCCCGCTTGTAGGCGCCGAAGCGCGGCAGGCTGAGGAACATGGTCGCGGCCCCGGCGATGAACAAGGGCATGGCCAGCACCGGGATCAGCGGCTCACCGCCGCCGAACGCCCAGGCCATTATCGGCAACGGCAACAAGCCCATGGCCAGGTACTGCCACCAGGCCAGGGCCAGCCGCCGCTTCACCTCGCCGCGGGTCACGCCTGGGGCACCTCGCCCTGGTGCTTGTTGCCCATCATGTGGCCAAGCTTGTCGGCCTTGGTGGCCAGGTACAGGCGGTTGTGCGGGTTGTGACCGGTGTGCAGCGGCACGCGCTCGGCAACCTTGATGCTCATGTCGGTCAGGGCCTTGACCTTGCGCGGGTTGTTGGTCATCAGACGCAGCGATTTCACGCCCAGGTGTTCGAGCATCGGCAGGCACATGGCGTAGTCACGCTGGTCGGCGGCGAAGCCCAGGCGCTCGTTGGCCTCGACAGTGTCGGCGCCGCCATCCTGCAGCTCGTAGGCGCGGATCTTGTTCAGCAGGCCAATGCCACGGCCTTCCTGACGCAGGTACAGCAGCACGCCACGGCCTTCGCGGGCGATGGCCTGCAGCGCGGCTTCAAGTTGCGAGCCGCAGTCGCAGCGCTGGCTGAACAGGGCATCGCCAGTCAGGCACTCGGAGTGCAGGCGCCCCAGCACCGGCTCGCCGTCCGCGATGTCACCCAGGCTGAGCACCACGTGCTCGCGGCCAGTAGCTTCGTCGAGGAAGCCATGCATGGTGAAGATCGCAAAGGGCGTCGGGAGTTTAGAGGCGGCAACAAAGACGACGGGCACGTTGTGCTCCTGGATAGTAGGATTTTTCAGATCGGCCGATTGTATCAGCAGCCCGGCGCAGGTGCGCAGGAGGAATATGGTGGCTTAAGATCGAAATGTTCGATGCTTATGGAACAAGGACCAAATCCTGTAGGAGCGGCCTTGTGCCGCGAAAGGGGCGCGCAGCGGCCCCAGATTCCGAGCCAGCATCAAAATTGCTGGGGCCGCTACGCAGCCCATCGCGACACAAGGCCGCTCCTACAAGAACAGCGACATGAGCCTAATGCGGCTGGCTATCCGCAGTGAACGGATACGGCTGCTTCCAGCGCTCGAAGATCGGCTTCAACTCACCGCTGCGCACCAGTTGCGCCATGCGCCGGTCGAACAGGTCACGCAAGGCCTCGCCCTGCGCACTGCGGGTGAACGCCAGGTACAACGGCAGCTCGGCGACGTGGGTGCTGCGAAAGCGCTTGGGCTCGGGCGCCTGCCCGAGTACGTACTCGACCTCGGTCTGTGCATCGATGTAGAAATCCACCCGGTCATGCTCGAGCATGGGCAGGATCCCTTCGCGACGCTGTACCTCGCGGAAATTGTGGACGTTGGGCAGGTAACTGGCGTAGTCATAGCCACGCACCCAGGCCAGGCGGTACTGGCCGATGGTGTCCAGCGTGGGCTGCGGCTTGCCGGCCAGGCCCAGGGCATAGATATGGTCCAGGTCGAAATGCCAGCGCGGATAGAGGTTGTCGTCGTTCTCTTCCTTGTACGAGCCGACCCAGGCATCCGCCTCGCCCCGTTTCACCAAACCGACCGAACGGCTGTACGGCGCGCTCAGCACCTTGACCTTGACCCCGGCCGGCTCGAACACCTGGCGCAGCACGTCCCAGGCCAGCCCGCTGCCATCGGCGTTGGTGTAGTCGAGCCACTCCTCGCTGACCAGGCGCACCTGCTGTTCCTGCGCCATGACGCCGGGCACCGCGCAAAGCAGCACCCACGCCAGCAACACACTCCTCAAGGCCATTGCAACGCTCCCTGTATCAGGCCACCGCCCACACCAGAACCTGCATGCCCAGCCAGGCGAACACGCCGGCCAGGATATCGTCGAGCATGATCCCGAACCCACCATGCACATGGCGGTCGACCCAGCGGATCGGCCACGGCTTGAGGATGTCGAAGAAGCGGAACATCAGGAACCCCGCCAGCAGCCACTGCCAGCCTTCCGGCACCAGCCACAGGGTGATCCACATGCCGACGATCTCGTCCCAGACAATGCCCTCGTGGTCGTGCACGCGCAAGTCGTTGGCCACCTTGCCGCACAGCCACACGCCGAACAGCATGCTGATGCCCAGCAGCAGCCAGTAGCCCCAGTCGGGCAGCATCTGCCACAGCGGGATGAACGGCAGCGCCACCAGCGACCCCCAGGTACCGGGGGCCTTGGGCAGGGTGCCGGAGCCGAAGCCGAAGGCGATGAAGTGCCACGGGTTGCGCCAGACCGAAGGCGGAACGAACTCCGCAGGCACCTGGTTGGGGTGGTCGGTCACGGTGTCTCCCTGAAATGTTGATAGCCCCGCTGCACGGGGGTGATGTCCTGGCCCTGCGGGTCACGCAGGGTCACACCCTGGCCTTGCAGCACACGCCCGATGACGTGCACCTCGCGGGCCAGGGAGGTCAGTGCGCTTTCCGGCAGGGTGAAGGCCAGCACGTAGTCGTCGCCGCCAGTGAGCGCCGCCTGCACCGCCGCCTCGCGCCCCAGGAAAGCCTGTAAAGGAGCAGACACGGGGACCTGCGCCAGGTTCACCTCAAGCGCGACGCCGGACGCCTTGGCGATATGCCCGCAGTCGGCCAGCAGGCCGTCGGAGATATCCAGTGCCGCCGTGGCCAGGCCACGCAGGCGCTCGCCCAGTTGCAGTTGGGGCAAGGGCGACCAGTAGTGCTCCAGCAGCGGGCCGGCCACCTCGGCAGCCGCCTCGCGCTCGCCCAGCACCAGCGGCAAGGCCCCCGCCGCATTGCCCAGGAAACCGCCGACGCACAGCAGGTCGCCCGGCTGCGCGCCGCTGCGACGCAGGGCCTGGCCCGCCGGTACCCGGCCGAACACGGTCACGGTGATACTCAGCGGTCCACGGGTGGTGTCACCGCCGATCAGGGTCATGCGGCAACGGTGGGCCATGCGGCCGAGGCCATCGGCGAAGGCTTCAAGCCAGTCCGGGCCGACTTCGGGCAGGGTCAGGGCGAGGGTGAAGCCGATGGGCGTGGCGCCCATGGCCGCCAGGTCGCTGGCCGCCACGGCGAGCGAGCGCTGGCCCAGCAGCAGCGGGTCGCAGACGGCGGGGAAATGCACAGCGGCCACCAGCGTGTCGGTGGAGATCGCCAGTTGCTCGCCGGCGGGCAGGTCCAGCAGGGCGCAGTCGTCGCCGATCCCCAGGGCCACGCCCTCGCCGCCCTGCGCACAAGGCGCGGCGGCGAAGTAGTGACGGATCAGCTCGAACTCACCCATGGCTGGTCAGCGCCGCGATCAGCGCTTGTTCGCCTTGACTTCCGCCTCACGCAGACGCGGAGCCAGCTTGTCCAGCACGCCATTGACGAACTTGTGGCCGTCGGTGGCGCCGAAGACCTTCGCCAGTTCCACGCCTTCGTTGATGACGACGCGGTACGGCACGTCGACGCGCATCATGAACTCCCAGGTGGACAGGCGCAGCACGGCCAGCTCGACCGGGTCGAGCTCTTCCAGCGGCGTGTCCAGGCAAGGCTTGAGCGCCTCGTCGATCTCGGCCTTCTTCGCCGGGACCCCGTGCAGGATCTCGCGGAAGTAGGCGCCGTCGACATCGGTGAAATCGTTATCGACCCGGAACTGCGCTTCCACTTCGTTCAGCGAGTGCTTGGCCATGTGCCACTGGTAGAGCGCTTGCGTGGCGAGCTTGCGGGCTTCGCGACGCTTGGCGCTCTTCGAGGGCTTGCCGGCATCCGCAGGTTTTGGATCGCGCGGGTTGAAACGATCGCTTTCGTCGCTAATCACTTGGCCTCCAACTGCGCCAGCAGACTGACCATTTCCAGGGCCGACAGGGCAGCTTCGGCACCTTTGTTGCCGGCCTTGGTGCCGGAACGCTCGATGGCCTGCTCGATGGAGTCGACGGTCAGGACGCCGAAGGCCACCGGAACACCGAACTCCATGGACACCTGGGCCAGGCCCTTGGTGCACTCGCCCGCCACGTATTCGAAGTGCGGGGTACCGCCACGGATTACTGCGCCCAGGGCGATGATCGCGTCATAAGCACCCTGCTGGGCGACTTTCTGCGCTACCAGCGGGATTTCGAACGCGCCCGGGGCACGAATGATGGTGATGTCGCTTTCACTGACGCCGTGGCGTACCAGGGCATCGACTGCACCGCTTACCAGGCTTTCGACGACGAAGCTGTTGAAGCGGCCAACCACCAAAGCATAGCGACCTTTGGGGGCGATGAAGGTACCTTCGATGGTCTTCAGGGTCATTCCGGAGTTCTCATCTTCAAGAGCGAGGCCGCGCTGTGGCGGCCTCGGGAGGGTTTGGACTCGAGTCCAGGGGCGAAAATGCCGCCTCAAGTCACTCGGAGGGCACGTATTCTACAACTTCCAGATCGAATCCGGATATCGCATTGAACTTCATCGGCGAACTCATCAGGCGCATCTTGCGCACGCCGAGGTCGCGCAGGATCTGCGAACCGGCACCGACGGTGCTGTAGGTGGTCGGCGCTTTCGCCGGGGCATCGCCCGCGCTCTCGCGGATATGCGCCAGCAGCACGTCGCCGTCCAGCGGGTGGCCCAGCAGCAGCACCACGCCGCTGCCGGCCTCGGCCACGGCGCTCATGGCCGCGCGCAGGCTCCAGCGGCCCGGTTGCTTGACCATCAGCAGGTCGCGCAGCGGGTCCATGTTGTGCACGCGCACCAGGGTCGGCTCCTCGGCGCAGATCTTGCCGAGGGTCAGGGCCATGTGCACATCGCCTTCCACCGCGTCGCGGTAGGTGACCAGGTTGAACTGGCCCAGCTCGCTCTCGATCGGTTGCTCGGAGACGCGCTGCACGGTGCGCTCATGGATCATGCGGTAGTGGATCAGGTCGGCGATGGTGCCGATCTTCAGGCCGTGCTCGGCGGCGAACACTTCCAGCTCGGCGCGGCGCGACATGGTGCCGTCGTCGTTCATCACTTCGCAGATCACCCCGCTTGGCTCGAAGCCGGCCATGCGCGCCAGGTCGCAGGCGGCCTCGGTGTGACCGGCGCGGGCCAGGGTGCCGCCGGGCTGGGCCATCAGCGGGAAGATATGACCGGGGCTGACGATGTCCTCGGCCTTGGCGTCCTTGGCGGCGGCGGCCTGCACGGTGCGGGCGCGGTCGGCGGCGGAAATGCCGGTAGTGACGCCTTCGGCGGCTTCGATCGACACGGTGAACTTGGTGCCGAAGCCCGAGCCGTTGCGCGGCGCCATCAGCGGCAGCTTGAGCGTTTCGCAGCGCTCGCGGGTCATCGGCATGCAGATCAGGCCGCGGGCGTGCTTGGCCATGAAGTTGATGTGCTCGGGCAGGCAGCACTCGGCCGCCATGATGATGTCGCCTTCGTTCTCGCGGTCTTCGTCATCCATGAGGATGACCATTTTGCCCTGGCGGATGTCTTCGACCAGTTCTTCGATGCTGTTGAGCGCCACGCGGCACCCCCTTCTCAATCAGGATTTCAAGAAGCCGTTGGCGGCCAGGAAGCTTTCGGTGATGCCACTGCCTTTGCTCGGCTCGGCGGCCTTGTCGCCCAGCAGCAGACGCTCCAGGTAACGGGCCAGCAGGTCGACCTCAAGGTTCACCCGACGCCCTGCGCGGTAGTCGGCCATGATGGTTTCGGACAGGGTGTGCGGGACGATGGTCAGCTCGAACTCGGCGCCATCGACTTCGTTGACCGTCAGGCTGGTGCCGTCGACGGTGATCGAGCCCTTGTGGGCGATGTACTTGGCCAGCTCCTTGGGCGCGCGCACGCGGAACTGGATGGCGCGGGCGCTATCGGCGCGCGAGACGATCTCGCCGACGCCGTCGACGTGGCCACTGACCAGGTGGCCGCCCAGGCGGGTGGTGGGGGTCAGGGCCTTTTCCAGGTTGACCCGGCTGCCGCTCTTGAGATCGACCATGGCAGTGCGCTTGAGGGTCTCGACGCTGACGTCGGCCCAGAAGCCGTCGCCGGGCAGCTCGACGGCGGTCAGGCACACGCCGTTGACCGCGATGCTGTCGCCAAGCTTGACGTCGCCCAGGTCGAGCTTGCCGGTCTCTACGTAGACGCGCACGTCACCGCCCTTGGGGGTGAGGCTGCGGATGGTGCCGATGGATTCGATGATGCCGGTGAACATGGTGTTCTCCTAGATACGGGCTGCGCGAGGCAAGCCTGGCATTATACGCCGGGGGGCGGCAGGGGGATGGCAGTGACTCGCCAGTCATCGCCGACCGCGCGCATTTCGGTGATCTTCAGCCGCGGCGCCTCGCTCATTTTCGACAGCGGCCAGTCCAGCAACGGGCGCGCTTCGGAGCCGAGGAAGGTGCCGGCGACGAACAGCTGGTACTCGTCGACCAGGCCCTGGCGGGCGAAAGCGCCGACCAGGCCGGCGCCGGCCTCCAGCAGGATTTCGTTGACCCCGCGCCCAGCCAGGGTACGCAGCAGTGCCGGCAGGTCGACACGCCCCTCGCTGCCGGGCAGGTTGATCAGTTCATGGCCGGCGGCCGTATAGCGCGGGTCTTCACCGGCAGCAGTCACCACCAGCGTCGGGCCGGCCTGGAAGAACGGCGCGTCCAGCGGCAGACGCAGGCGCCCGTCGATCAGCACGCGCAACGGCGGGCGCGACAGGGCCAGGGCGGTGAGCGCGTCATCCAGGCCCAGCTCCTCGCCACGCACGGTCATGCGGGCGTTGTCGAACAGCACGCTCTCGGCGCTGGTCAGCACCACGCTGGAGCAGGCGCGCAAGCGCTGCACCGCGGCACGCGCCGCAGGGCCGGTGATCCATTGGCTTTCGCCGCTGGCCATGGCGGTGCGGCCGTCCAGGCTCATGGCCAGCTTGGCGCGCACGAACGGCAGGCCCTGCTCCATGCGCTTGAGAAAGCCCGGGTTGAGCGCGCGAGCCTCGGCCTCGAGCACACCGCTGGCGACTTCGATGCCGGCCTCGCGCAGCCGCTGCAGGCCATTGCCGGCCACTTGCGGATTGGGGTCCTGCATGGCCGCCACCACCCGCGCCACCCCGGCCTTGACCAGCGCCTCGGCGCACGGCGGCGTGCGGCCATGGTGGCTGCAGGGCTCGAGGGTGACATAGGCGCAGGCGCCGCGGGCGCGCTCACCGGCCTGGCGCAGGGCATGGACCTCGGCGTGCGGCTCGCCGGCGCGCGCATGCCAGCCTTCGCCGACCACCTCGCCGTCACGCACGATCACGCAACCCACGCGGGGGTTGGGGTGGGTGCTGTACAGGCCCTTGCGGGCCAGTTCCACGGCCCGGGCCATGTAGTGGGCGTCGAGAATGGCTTGGCTGGACATGCTTACTCTTTAGCCGGCTCGCGGGCCAGGCGGTCGATTTCTTCGCGGAATTCGTCGAGGTCCTGGAAACGCCGGTAGACCGAGGCGAAACGGATGTAGGCCACTTCGTCGAGCTTGCGCAGCTCGGCCATCACCATCTCGCCGACCACCAGTGACTTCACTTCGCGCTCGCCGGTGGCGCGCAGGCGGCTCTTGATATGCGCCAGCGCCGCTTCCAGTCGCTCGACGCTGACCGGGCGCTTTTCCAGCGCGCGCTGCATGCCGGCGCGCAGCTTGTCTTCGTCGAAGGGCTGGCGCGTGCCGTCCTGCTTGATCAGCCGGGGCAGGACCAGCTCGGCGGTTTCGAAGGTGGTGAAGCGCTCGCCGCAGGCGACGCATTCGCGCCGACGACGCACCTGTTCGCCCTCGGCGACCAGACGCGAGTCGATGACCTTGGTGTCGTTGGCACCGCAAAACGGACAGTGCATGGTGGCAGGCAACAAAAAAAGGGAGGGCCATGGTAGCGCATTGCACTGGCAAGACAAGCCAAAGGGTTTACCATCCATGCAAATCTGCCCGTGAAGGACTACCCCATGCACCCTCGAGCGCTCGTCGTGCTGTGTTGCGCCGCCCTGCTCGCCGCCTGCGGCAGCGACCGCCCCAAGCCGGAACAGGCGCCACCCCCGGTGCCGGCCAAGGTGGCGAAGAAAACCGAACCCCTGGGCCCGCTGCCGGCCTACCAGCGCGAACTGAGCGGCACCCTGCTGGAAATCCCGGCGGGCGCCGACGTCGAACTGGCCCTGCTGGTGATCGACGAGCGCGGCCGGCCTCAGCAACTGCTGGCCAGCAGTACCCTGAGCGGCACTGGCCAGGCCCTGCCCTACCGCCTGCGCTTCAACCCCGAAGCCTTCCCCGCCGGAGCCCGCGTCGAACTGCGCGGTCGCGCCAGCCGCTCCGGCCAGCTGATCCTGCACCTGCCGCCGGTACGCATCGCCCAGGCCCAGACCCAGGCCACCGGCCCGCTACGTTTCGAAAAGGCACCGTAGATGGCCCCACCAGCCCTGCAACAGGCCCTGAGCGGCCTGATCGGCGAAGCGCGGCTGATCGTCAGCGAACTGCCCGGGTGCGACCTGAAACTCTGGTTGATCGACGACCAGAACATGGACCGCGAATTCACCCGCGAGGAAACCCGGCGCATTCTCGAGGAGCCGCCCTACTGGAGTTTCTGCTGGGCCAGCGGCCTGGCCATGGCGCGCTACCTGGCCGAGCACCCGCAGTGGGTGCGCGGCAAGCGCGTGCTGGATTTCGGCGCCGGCTCCGGCGTCGCCGGGATCGCCGCAGCGCGGGCCGGCGCCCTGGAGGTGGTGGCCTGCGACCTCGATCCGCTGGCCCTGAACGCCTGCCGTGCCAACGCCGCGCTGAACGGTGTGACGCTGAGCTACAGCAGCGACTTCTTCGCCGAAACCGACCGCTTCGACCTGATCCTGGTCGCCGATGTGCTCTACGACCGCGCCAACCTGCCGCTGCTGGACGAGTTCCTCAGCCGTGGCCGCCAGGCGCTGGTCGCCGATTCGCGGGTGCGCGACTTCAGCCACCCGCTGTATCGCCCGCTCGGCGTGCTCGAGGCGCTGACCCTGCCGGATCTGGCCGAGCCGCACGAATTCCGCCGGGTCAGCCTGTACCATGCCAGCCGCGAGCCCTTATAGTGGGGGTATTCACGGATTTGCGAGAGTTGCGATGAGCCAAGCTCCTGATAACAAAGATGTGCCGTACATCTTCGATGCCACCGATGCCACCTTCCAGCAACTGGTCATCGAGAACTCCTTCCACAAGCCGGTGCTGGTCGACTTCTGGGCCGAGTGGTGCGCGCCGTGCAAGGCGCTGATGCCGTTGCTGGCAAAGATCACCGAGGGTTATCAGGGCGAACTGCTGCTGGCCAAGATCAACTGTGACGTCGAGCAACAGGTCGTCGCCCAGTTCGGCATCCGCAGCCTGCCGACCGTGGTGCTGTTCAAGGACGGCCAGCCGGTCGACGGTTTCGCCGGCGCCCAGCCCGAGTCGGCCATCCGCGCCATGCTCGAACCCCATGTGCAGATGCCCGCGCCGCCCGCCGCCGCGCCGCTGGAGCAGGCCAAGACGCTGTTCGCCGAAAGCCGCTTCAGCGAGGCTGAAGCCCTGCTGCAGGTGCTGCTGGGTGAAGACAACAGCAATGCCGAGGCGCTGATCCTCTATGCCCGCTGCCTGGCAGAGCGCGGCGAGCTGGGCGAGGCCCAGGTGGTGCTCGACGCGGTCAAGACCGACGAGCACAAGGCCGCCCTGGCCGGCGCCAAGGCCCAGCTGACCTTCCTGCGCCAGGCCGCCAGCCTGCCGGAAGCCGCCGAGCTGAAGAGTCGCCTGGCGCAGAATCCGCAGGACGACGAAGCAGCCTATCAGCTGTGCATCCAGCAGTTGGCGCGCCAGCAGTACGAGGCCGCGATGGACGGGCTGCTGAAGCTGTTCCAGCGCAACCGCGCCTACGAGAACGGCTTGCCGCAGAAGGCGCTGCTGCAGGTGTTCGAATTGCTGGGCAACGCTCACCCGCTGGTCAGCGTGTATCGCCGCAAGCTGTCCGCTGCGCTGTTCTGACTCCACGGCAAGGCAAACCCGTGGGAGCGGGCTTGCCCCGCGATCACCGGCGAAGCCGGTGCCATAAACCGCATCGCGGGGCAAGCCCGCTCCCACGCCGCTCCAGTTAAATCAATAAGTCACCTTTTACTACAAGAAAGCAGACGTGCTCCGCGATGTATCGCTCACCCCACCCAGCGATACACCGGCGCATCCACGCCGCTTTCCACCTTCACCTCACTGCTGTGGCGCAAGCGCACCAGCAGCCGCTTGCCCGCCGCCACGCTCCCGGCCAGCCCTTCCAGGCGCTCCAGCAGCTCCGGCCCACCCATCTGGCCCGCCTGGCGCAGCACTTCACGCGCTGCCGCCCACTGCCCGTCATCCTGCCGAGGCACCGGGTTGCCGGTGACCGGCAGCGCCTCGACAGAGGCCGGCACCTCCAGTCGACGCCCCAACTGTGCCCACTCCTCCGGCGCCAGCTCAACGGTCAGGTCCACCGGCCAGTCACCGATCTGTCCACGAATTCTCACGATAGGTTCCTTGCTTTCAGGCTCGATGCCGCCATGCTCCCACGAACATGAAACCTGTGCCAGACAGGCTGGCGGGGCAAAGAACAATTGTTATAACATCACAAATCATCCCAAGCCGCCTGTGGAGCCGTCCATGCGTCGTCTGTTGCTCGCCCTGCCCTTCGCCCTGCTGCCCCTGGCCGTGGCCCATGCCCACGACGACCATGATCATGACCACGCCCATGGCACCCTAGGCACCCACGAGCATGGCGTGGCCAAGCTCAACGCGGTGCTTGACGGCAATACCCTCGAGCTGGAACTGGACAGCCCGGCGATGAACATCGTCGGCTTCGAGCACGTAGCCAGCAGCGATGCCGACAAGGCCAAGGTCGCCGCCGCCCGCCAACAGCTCGAACAGCCCCTGAAACTGTTCGGCATTGCACAGGCCGCCGGTTGCAAGGAAGACGCCCAGGAGCTGGAAAGCCCGCTGTTCGGTGACGCCGACGAGGATGGCGACAGCCATGAGCACGGTCACGCGCACGCCGACGTCAACGCCCACTATCAGCTGACCTGCGCCACCCCGGGCAAACTCACCCAGATCGACCTCGGCCCGCTGTTCAAGACCTTCCCACAGACCCAGAAGATCAACGTGCAACTGATCGGCCGCAACGGCCAGAGAGGCGTCGAGGCCACCCCCGCCAAGGCCATGGTCGCGTTCTGAATGAACCAGCCGCTGATCGAACTGCATGATCTGGTGTTCGCCTGGCCCGGCCAGGCGCCGCTGCTGGAAATCCCGGCCTTTCGTCTGGAGCCCGGCGAAGCGCTGTTCCTCAAGGGCCCCAGCGGCAGCGGCAAGACCACCCTGCTCGGCCTGCTGGGTGGCGTCAACCGCCCCGGGCAAGGCAGCATCCGCCTGCTTGGCCAGGACCTCGCGACCCTGGGCCAGGGCGCGCGCGACCGCTTCCGGGTCGATCACACCGGCTATATCTTCCAGCAGTTCAACCTGCTGCCATTCCTGTCGGTGCGAGAGAATGTCGAGCTGCCCTGCCGCTTCTCGAAAAGCCGCGCGGCCCGCGCCGCCCAGCGCCATGGCAGCATCGACCAGGCCGCCGCCCGATTGCTCGCCCACCTGGGCCTGGACGACCCGGCCCTGCTCGCCCGCCGCGCCGACAGCCTGTCGATCGGCCAGCAGCAGCGGGTCGCCGCGGCACGGGCGCTGATCGGCCAGCCCGAATTGGTGATCGCCGACGAGCCCACCTCGGCCCTCGACGCCGACACCCGCGAGGCCTTCATCCGCCTGCTGTTCGACGAATGCCGCGACGCCGGCGCCAGCCTGCTGTTCGTCAGCCATGATCAGAGCCTGGCGCCGCTGTTCGACCGGCACCTGTCCCTGGCCGAGCTCAACCGCGCCGCCAAGCCCCGGGAGGCCTGATGTACCTGCTTCGCCTTGCCTTGGCCAGCCTGGCCAACCGCCGCTTCACCGCCCTGCTCACCGCGTTCGCCATCGCCTTGTCGGTGTGCCTGCTGCTGGCCGTCGAGCGGGTGCGCACCGAGGCCCGCGCCAGCTTCGCCAGCACCATCAGCGGTACCGACCTGATCGTCGGCGCCCGCTCGGGGTCGGTGAACCTGCTGCTGTACTCGGTGTTCCGCATCGGCAACGCCACCAATAACATCCGCTGGGACAGCTACCAGCACTACGCCAGCGACCCGCGGGTGAAATGGGCCATCCCGATCTCCCTGGGCGACTCGCACCGTGGCTACCGGGTGATGGGCACCACCACCGACTACTTCAGCCATTACCAGTTCGGCCGCCGCCAGCACCTGGCACTCGACCAGGGCCGGGCATTCGCCGACGATCCGTTCGAGGTGGTGCTTGGCGCCGAAGTGGCCCAGGCGCTGCACTACAAGCTCGGCGACAAGCTGGTGCTGGCGCATGGTGTAGCCGCCATCAGCCTGGTCAAGCATGACGACAAGCCGTTCACCGTGGTCGGCGTGCTCGAGCGCACCGGCACCCCGGTGGACCGCACCCTGCACATCAGCCTGGCCGGCATGGAGGCGATCCACATCGACTGGCACAACGGCGTGCCGGCCCGTGGTGCCGGGCGTATCAGCGCCGAGCAGGCTCGAACCATGGACCTGCAGCCCGCAGCAATCACCGCCTTCATGCTCGGGCTCAACAGCAAGATCGCCACCTTCAGCCTGCAGCGCGAGATCAACGAGTACCGTGCCGAACCGCTGCTGGCGATCCTGCCCGGCGTGGCCCTGCAGGAGCTGTGGAGCCTGATGGGCACGGCGGAGCAGGCCTTGTTCGTGGTGTCGCTGTTCGTCGTGCTCACCGGCCTGATCGGCATGCTCACGGCCATTCTCACCAGCCTCAACGAGCGCCGCCGGGAGATGGCCATCCTGCGTTCGGTGGGTGCCCGTCCCTGGCACATCGCCGGGCTACTGGTGCTCGAGGCACTGGCCCTGGCGCTGGCGGGCATCGCCGCCGGGCTGGGGTTGCTGTATGCGGGCATCGCCCTGGCTCAAGGCTATGTACAGGCCAACTATGGGCTATACCTGCCACTGGCCTGGCCGAGCGCCCACGAGTGGACGTTGCTGGCCATCATCCTAGGCGCGGCGCTGCTGATGGGCAGCGTGCCGGCCTGGCGCGCCTATCGGCAGTCGTTGGCCGATGGTTTGTCGATTCATCTTTAAGAGACAGACATGACTCTAGACTTCACCGCCCTCTTCGCGGGTAAACCCGCTCCCACAGGGATCGCCTCACCTCCTGTGGGAGCGGGTTTACCCGCGAAGAAGGCAACACCGATCATTCAGTACTTGCTGCTCACGATCATGCTGATGACTTCGCTGCCCCTGTGGGCCGCCGACCCGCGCGAACTGGACTGGCCCGCCCTGATCCCCGAGGGCGCGCCGGTCATCCCGCCACAACTGACGCCCCTGCACGACCTGTCGCAGATCAGCGACGCGCTGTCCGCCGAGGCGGCCCCCGCCGCCCGCCAGCAGGCGCCCAACGCACCGGTGGTGAAAACCCTGGACGGCCAGCAGGTGAAGATCCCCGGCTACATCGTGCCGCTGGAAGTCAGCGACGAAGGCCGCACCACCGAGTTCCTCCTGGTGCCCTACTACGGCGCCTGCATCCATGTGCCGCCACCGCCGTCGAACCAGATCGTGCATATCGTCAGCGAGATGGGCGTGCGCATCGAAGACCTGTACCAGCCCTACTGGATCGAGGGGACGATGCAGGTCAAGGCCAGCAGCAGCGAGCTGGCGGATGCCGGTTACCAGATGGAAGCAGAGAAAATCTACGCGTATGAGCTCAAGTGAGCACTGCGTCACCCCGATAGCACGGCTTCTTTGAGCTGGGTCAAACTTTCTGTTTAGTCAGCTTCGTACCATTGGACTACTCGATTACTCACGTCCTCTGGGAGCTTCCATGAACAAGTCCTTGCTCGGTGCCTCGCTCGTCGCGTTGGCGCTTGCAGCCCCTGTCGCCCACGCCCACCAGGCGGGGGATTTCATCCTCCGCGCCGGCGCCATCACCACCGCGCCCAACGAGAACAGCGGCGACATCAAGCTCGACGGCGCCAAGGTCTCGGGCACCAAGGCAACCCTGGACAGCGACACCCAGCTGGGCCTGGCCTTCGCCTACATGCTCACCGACCACATTGGTCTCGAGCTGCTGGCCGCCACCCCGTTCCAGCACAAAGTCGGCGTCAAGGGCCTCGGCCCTGGCCTGGACGGCAAGCTGGCCGACATCAAGCAACTGCCGCCGACCCTGTCGCTGCAGTACTACCCGATGGCGCCGTCCTCGAAGTTCCAGCCGTACGCCGGCGTGGGCATCAACTACACGATGTTCTTCGATGAAGACCTGACCAGCGACCGCAAGGCCCAGGGCTTCAGCAACATGAAGCTGAAGGACTCGGTCGGCATCGCCGGCCAGCTGGGCATGGACTACATGCTCACCGACAACCTGCTGCTCAACGCCGCGGTCTGGTACGTCGACATCGACACCAAGGCCAGCATCGACGGCCCGAGCGCCTTGGGCGTGGGCAAGACCAAGGTCGACGTCGATGTCGATCCGTGGGTCTACATGGTCGGTATCGGCTACAAGTTCTGATCCGCAGGCGCGCCTGCTCCGACTGGAGCGGGCGCGCCGCGCATCGTCTCGATGCTCCAGAGATACCCCCAATAGCCCCAGGCTAGCGCGCTTATCCCCGCCCCCAAGCCGCACACCGCCACCCAGCCCCACTGCCCGTACACCCAGGTCGCCACGACCGCTCCCACCCCGCTGCCGAGCGAATAACAGCACATGTAGGCGCCGATCAGCCGGCTGGCCATCTCGCCGCGCCCCGCCAGCAGCACACTCTGGTTGGTCACGTGCACCGCCTGCACAGCCAGGTCCAGCATCAGTATCCCGATCACCAATGCCAGCAATGACTGCTCGAGGTAGGCGATGGGTAGCCACGACAGCGTCAGCAGGCCCAGTGCCCAGCCGCTCACCCGCCGCGCATGCCCCTGATCGGCCAGGCGTCCGGCACGTGCTGCCGCCAGCGCTCCCGCCACACCGGCCAGGCCGAACAACCCGACCTGCGTATGGTCCAGCGCCAGTGGCGCGGCGCTCAAGGGTAGCACCATCGCGCTCCACAGCACGCTGAACGCCGCGAACACCAGCACCGCGAACAGGCCGCGCTGGCGCAGCAGGCGGTCATGTCGATACAGCCGCAGCACCGATGCCAGTAACGCCCCATAGCGCTGCCCTGGCCCCTGCGGCCTGGCGGCAGGCAAGCGCCAGGCGAGCAGCCCCGCCATTGCCAGCGCCAGTCCCGCCGCCACCGCATAGACACCCTGCCAGCCGAACAGGTCAGCCACTGTGCCCGATATCAGACGCGCCGAGAGGATGCCCAGCACCACGCCGCTGGTCACCGTGCCCACCGCCTGCCCTTGTTCGGCGGGCGAGGCCAATGTGGCGGCATGCGCCACCATCACTTGCACCACCACCGCTGCCAGGCCGACCAGGGACATTGCGGCCAGCAGCACGGCCCAGTCCACGGTAAAGGCTACGGCCAGCAAGGCGCCGGACGAGACCAGCAACTGGCCGAGGATCAGTCGCTTGCGATCGACCAAGTCCCCGAGTGGCACGATCAGCACCAGCCCCAAGGCATAGCCGGCCTGGGTCATCCCCACTACCAGGCCGGAGCGGGCGCTGCTCACCCCAAGGCTCGCCGCCATCGACTCCAGCAGCGGCTGGGCGAGATACACCGTGGCCACGGCCAGGGCGCAGGCAGCGGCCAACAACAACGTCAATCCACGGGTGAGCGTCGACATCGAAGACTCCCTTTCAATTCTGGTTTCAATTTAAAACCACCTGACTGGATTTCTAGCAAATGTGGTTTTATTCTGCAACCAGACAGACACTCAAGGATCGCGCCATGCTCGACGAGAACAACCAGCAATGCCCCGTGGCCCGCGCCTTGGAGGTGCTCGGCGACCGCTGGGCGCTGATGATCCTGCGCGATGCCTTCGATGGCCTGCGCCGTTTCAGCGAGTTCCAGAAAAACCTGGGGCTGGCGAAGAACATCCTCGCTTCGCGCTTGAAGCTGCTGGTGGAGGCGGAACTGCTGGTGCAGCAGCCGGCTTCGGATGGCAGCGCCTACAAGGAATATGTGCTGACCGAACGGGGGCGCTCGGTGTTTCCGATCGTGATCGGCTTGCGCCAGTGGGGGGAGCGCTACCTGTTCACAGCGGGGGAGTCACGCTCGCAGCTGGTCGATGATCGTGGCCAAGGGCTGGAGACGCTGCAGGTACGGGCCCGGGATGGGCGGGAGGTGGCGCCGGAGGATTGCCGGCGGCGGGTGGTCCGGCATTCGTGATGCCTGCTCCACCTGCCATGCACGATCCCTGTAGGAGCGGCCTTGTGCCGCGAAAGGGCGCGTAGCGGCCTCGGGATCCCAGCATCATTCGATATCGCTGGGGGCTGCTTTGCAGCCCTTTCGCGGCACAAGGCCGCTCCTACATGCAATAGAGATTCAGGCCTTGCCGAGCAACCGCGCCAGCCCCTCGACGAACGGCGTCGGCTCAGGGAACGCGAAACGTGCCAGCAAGCGCGCATTGCCCGCCCGCGAATGGCGGATATCGCCCGAGCGGGCCTGAGCGTAGCTGACCGCAGGCAAACCGCCCACCACCTGCTCCAGCGCCTTGAGCAGCTGGTTCAGCGAAGTCGCCTGGTTCAGGCCGATATTCACCGCGCCCTCTTCCACCACCGGCTGTTCAAGCGCCTGCACCATCACCTGAACCAGATCGCCGACGAACAGGAAGTCGCGGGTCTGCTCGCCATCACCGAACACGGTGATCGGCGCACCCCGGGTGGCGCGCTCGCAGAAGATGCTGATCACCCCCGAATACGGCGAGGAAGGATCCTGGCGCGGCCCGAAGATATTGAAGAAGCGGAACACCACCGGCTCCAGCCCATGCTGGCGGCGGTAGAAGTCCAGGTACTGCTCGCTGGCCAGCTTGTCCACCGCATAGGGGGTCAACGGTGCCTTGGGCGTGTCCTCGGCAATCGACTGGCCCTCGCCATTGTTGCCGTACACCGCCGCACTGGAGGCGAACAATACGCGACGGATGCCGTTCAGGCGCATCGCCTCGCAGACGTTGAGCGTGCCGATGAAATTGCTCTGGTGGGTCTTCACCGGGTTTTCCACCGAGGCCTGCACCGAGGCCACCGCAGCCAGGTGCACCACTGCCTGGCAACCATTGGCGGCACGGGCCACCAGGGCGGCGTCGGCGACATCGCCTTCGAGCAGCTCCAGGCGCGGATGGCCGAGCTGCAGGTTGCTGCGCTTGCCGGTCGACAGGTCGTCGAGGATACGCACCGCGTAGCCTTTCTCCAGCAACGCATCGCACAGGTGGGAGCCAATAAAGCCGGCACCGCCGGTGATCAGGATGGGGGCGTCAGCCATGTCGGTAGAATCGGTCCAGTAGGGGCGGCAAGCCGGCGCGCCAGGCGCGGGGCTTGATGCCGAAGGTGTGAAGGATCTTCTTGCAGGCCAGCACCGCGTGCTGCGGCTCCTCGCTGGCATCCGGGCGGGCGGCGTGGGCCTGGGCGGTCGGCGCCTGCACGGCCAGCTTGCGCCACTGGGTGGCCTCGGTGAGGATCGCCTGGCCCAGCACCAGCGGCGTGGTGGCCTCGTTGCCAGCATAGTGGTAGGTGCCCCACAGCGGCGCCTGGCAATCGAGCTGCTTGAGCACCGAGAGGATCACCCGCGCGGCATCATCCACCGGCGTCGGGTTGCCGCGCCGGTCATCGGCCAGCAGCAGTTCCTGGGGCTGTTCGGCGCGGGTCAGGAAGCGCCCGAGCGCGCCGTCGATGCTTTCGTCAAGCAGCCAACCGAAGCGCAGCAGCACATGCTGTGGACAGGTGGCGCGCACGCTCTGCTCGATGCGCCAGAGCGCCTGGCCGCGCAGGCCGAGCGGCACCGGCTCGTCCTTCTCGCTGTAGGCAGTGGCGCGCGAGCCGTCGAACACACGGTAGCTGGACGGTTGCACAAGGATCATCTCGTGGTGCTGGCACAGCTCGGCGAGTCGCTCCACCGCCCGCTCCTGCTGGGCCAGGCGTTGCTCGCTGACGGACTCGGCCTGGAACCAGTCGAAATAATAGGCCAGGTTGACCACGGCGTGCGGACGTTGCTCGTCGAGCAGCAGGGTCAGGCTGGCCGGATCCCAGCCGTTTTCCGGCGGGCGAGGCGCCAGGAAGGCGATGTCTTCCTCGGCCCCGAGACGAATCAGCGCTTGCCCGAGGGCATTGCCACCACCCAACAGCATCAGGCGCATACGCATAGAGTCAACAGGTCCGGTCTGGTCGATGGAGGAAAGGGTTCATTTTGCTGTTTCCGGCAGGGGAAGTCCAACCCAGGCAAGGCCTGGCGCGCGCCGCATACCGATTGGCACCGGTCGGGGCGGTATTCCGCCTTTGCCGACAGCTACTTATACTGCGCCAGGCCTGTTCAAGGAGATCAACATGGATGCCGAACTGAACACTGCACAACGCGCCAGCTGGCAATTCGACGAGCCCGCGCCCGGCCCGGAGCGGTTCATCGACGAAAATTTTGCCGACTATCGCCAGCAGGCGCGCCTGCTGCTGCCAGACGCCGAACGTGCCCCCACGGTCTTCGTGGTCGGCGGCGCACGCTCCGACTTCACCCGCCTCAACCCGTTGCTCTACCGTCTCCAGCAGCAGGGCATCGGCTCGCTGACCGGCAACCTCTCCGGCCATAGCCTGGCCAGCGAGCCCGGGGCGAAGGACGCCTCGCTGGCCAGCAACCTGCAGGAGGCCCTGCGCTTTCACCGGCATCTGGACGCGCGCAGCGACACCCTGGTCGGCCATAGTCTGGGCGCCGCCATCGCCCTGAAGCTGGCCGCCCAGCGCCCCAGCGTGCGCAAGCTGGTGCTGATCTGCCCGGCGGTCTACCCCGACGCGGCCCATGCCGCGCCCTTCGGGCCGGCCTTCAGCGAGGCCATCCGCAAACCTTTTGCCTTCCTTGACTGCGACAGCTATGCCTTTCTGCGCCAGTTCCAGGGCCGAGTGCTGCTGGTGATCGGCGAGTACGACGGGCTCAACTCCAGGGTCCACGGCCAGAGGCCCGGCACCTCGGCCGGTACCCGGCGGCTGGCGGGCGTCGAGCGCTACAGCCCGATTCCCGAGGAGGTCACCCACGCCTTGCTGCGCTCGGTGCCGGCGCCCCATGTGGAGTGCCTGATGCTCACCGACTGCGACCATGGCATCGCCGCGCACCTGCGCGACCGGCCCGAGGTAGCCGACCAGGTGGCCGATGCGGTGGCGGCGTTCATTCTCGACTAGTCCTGCCCGCTTTTCATGGATCTGCACATGAATTACTGATTTAGCAGGGACCTGTGGGAGCGGCTTTAGCCGCGAACACCGGCGAAGCCGGTGCCATACACCGCGTCGCTTGCTTCGCGGCTAAAGCCGCTCCCACAGGATGCGCGCTGGCCGCGCAATCATGGCTCCCTGTGCGACATGGCTATTCGATCTCGAACAACCCGTTGCTGACCATCCCCGCGCTCAGCCGGTCACGGATGTCGTCGTCGATGCGCGGATCGTCCGGGCGGTACAGCTTGATCTGCCGGAAGGCGTTGATGCGATTGATCTCCTCGCCCAGGTATTCCCACACCACCCGGGTGCACGCCGGATTGCGCCGGTCACCGCTGGAGACCCCGGTCTTGAGGCCGTTCAGGCGGCTGATGCGGCTCTTGAAGCTGGGAATGAGGACGGTCTGGCTCATCTCGTTGAGGGTGAGCGACTCGTAGTCGATCAGGAACATCCGGTCCTGCAGCTGGAACGCCGCGCCGAGGTAGCGACAACGCACCTCGGCGTGCTGGTCCAGGCCGCTGCTGCGCTCCTGGCGTTCCTGGCGCTCGAACAAAAAGCTGCCGCGCTCCTCCCACAGGTGCACCAGCGACACCAGGATCGAGCCCGGCACCGACATGCAGTTGGAGTATTCGAAGTAATAGCCGCAATAGCGCGACAGGTTGCCGGCTTCTTTATGCAGCGGCTTGAACAGTTCGCTGATCGGGTCGTCCTGGAAGCCGACCCGCTGATCCTGGTTGCGTGCGCCGATCAAGCGGGCGAACTGCTCGGGCGGCAGACCCAGCTCGTAATCCTCGACGCCGAAGAAGTCGCCGATGCGCTTGAGGTTGTAGGCCGTCGGGCGGCTCTGGCCGCTCAGGTACTTGTTGAACTGCGCGCGATTGATCGACAGCTGCCGGCAAACCTCGGAGATAGAGCGGTAGTGACTGCAGGCCAATTTGAGGTTGATAGCGAAGTGATCGCCCATGATGCGCGGGTCCGGATGATGCGAGTGACGCCATTCTAGCATCAAGTCGCACCAAAATGGAGCAACCCGCGAAATTGTAACCACAGTTGTCATAGCCAACCATGCGCCCCCAATGAAAAGCGGTGCGCCTGCCGCCCGCTGGTCTTTCCACGCGAAGAATAAGAATCGAGGTCATTTCCCAATGCTCGAAGCACTCAACGATTTCCTTTCGGGGAAGCTTCTCATCGTGCTGATTGTCGGTCTCGGCAGTTACTTCACGATCCGCTCGCGGTTCGTCCAGTTCCGCCATTTCGGCCATATGTTCGGTGTCTTCAAGGAATCCCTTCGCGGCCAGGCAGGCCAACTGAGCTCGTTCCAGGCCCTGATGCTGAGCCTGGCCGGTCGCGTCGGCGCCGGTAACATCGCCGGTGTCGGTATCGCCGTGACCCTCGGCGGCCCAGGCGCCGTGTTCTGGATGTGGGTCACTGCGCTGGTGGGTATGTCCAGCAGCTTCTTCGAATGCACCCTGGCCCAGGTCTACAAGCGCGCCGACGGCGACGGCCTGTACCGCGGCGGCCCGGCGTACTACATCCAGCACGGCCTGAAGCTGAAAAGCATGGCGATCGTGTTCTCGATCCTGCTGCTGGTCACCTACGGCTTCGCCTTCATCGGCCTGCAGTCGTACACCGTGACCCACTCGCTGCAGAACGCCTTTGCCTTCGATCCGAAGCACACCGGTATCGTCCTGGCAGCCCTGCTGGCCCTGACCTTCATCGGCGGTATCAAGCGCATCGCCGCGGTGTCCGATCTGCTGGTACCGGTCAAGACCCTGGCCTACATCGGCGTGACCCTGTACGTGATCGGCACCCAGATCGAACACGTCCCGGCCATGCTGGAAACCATCTTCAAGAGCGCCTTCGGCCTCGACCCTGCGTTCGCTGGCCTGCTGGGCAGCGCCATCGTCATGGGCGTGAAGCGTGGCGTGTTCGCCAACGAAGCAGGCCTGGGCAGCGCGCCGAACGTCGCCGCCGTGGCCGCCGTGAAACACCCTGGCGCCCAGGGCGTGGTCCAGGCCTTCAGCGTGTTCCTCGACACCTTCGTGATCTGCACCTGCACCGCGCTGCTGATCCTGCTGTCGGGCTTCTACACCCCGGGCTTCGAAGGTGACGGCATCGTCCTGACCCAGAACTCGCTGGCCGCCGTGGTCGGTGACTGGGGCCGCGTGTTCGTCAGCGTCGCGCTGTCGCTGTTCGTCTTCACCTGCATTCTCTACAACTACTACCTGGGCGAGAACAGCCTGCAGTTCCTCAGCCGCAACCGCGCCGTGCTGATGACCTTCCGCGGCCTGGTGCTGGCGCTGGTGGTGTGGGGTTCGACGCAGGACCTGTCGACCGTGTTCGCCTTCGCCGACATCACCATGACCTGCCTGGCGTTCGTCAACCTGATCGCCCTGGCCATGCTGTTCAAGGTCGGCCTGCGCGTAATGCGCGACTACGACGCACAGCGCAAGGCCGGCATCAAGCAGCCGGTGTTCGACTCCAGCAAGTTCACCGACCTGGACCTGGACCGTGCCGCCTGGCCGGCCAATCCGCAGGCTGAAACAGCCACTGACAAAGCCGCCGTTCAGGCGCACGCTCAGCGCTGATATTCTCCCCTGCCCCAGCCGCCCCGTCCGTGGGCGGCTGCCCTTTCTTTCGCTACATCGCTACGGAAAATTCCCATGCGTGCAGTCAAGAATCTTCTCGTCCTTTACACCGGTGGCACCATCGGCATGTTGCAGACCGCCGAAGGCCTCGCGCCGGCCGGTGGCTTTGAAACGCGCATGCGCGAACATTTCGCCGCCTGCGGCGATGCGCCGAATGTGCACTGGTCGCTGCGTGAACTGAACCCGCTGATCGACAGCGCCAACATGCAACAGGCCAACTGGCTGGCGATGCGCGACGCCATCGTCGAGGCGGTCGAGCGTGACGGCCACGACGGCGTGCTGGTGCTGCATGGCACCGATACTTTGGCCTACAGCGCCGCGGCCCTGTCGTTCCTGCTGCTGGGTTTGCCGGCGCCGGTGCTGTTGACCGGTTCCATGCTGCCGGCCGGCGCGCCGGACAGCGATGCCTGGGCCAACCTTGTCGGAGCCCTGAACCTGTTCGAAAACGGCCTGGAGGACGGCGTGCAGCTGTACTTCCACGGTCAGTTGCTGCACGGCTGCCGCGCTTCGAAGCTGCGCAGCGAGGCGTTCGACGCCTTCACCGTGCTGCCCCGCCACCGTGACGGCGAGCGCGCTCCAGAACTGCCGGCCCGCCTGGACTATCGCCAGCCGCGCCAGACGGTCAAGCTGGCGGTCATGCCGGTGTTCCCGGGCCTGGCTGCCGAGCACCTGCGTGGTTTGTTCGACAGCGGTATCCAGGGGCTGGTGCTGGAGTGCTATGGCAGTGGTACCGGGCCGTCCGACGACCAGGCGCTGCTCGATGTCCTGCATGACGCCCGTCAGGGCGGGGTGATGATTGTCGCCATCAGCCAGTGTCCGGAAGGTTCGGTGGTGTTCGACACCTATGCCGCCGGCAGCCGCCTGCGTGACACCGGGCTGGTCAGCGGCGGTGGCATGACCCGCGAAGCCGCACTGGGCAAGCTGTTTGCGCTGTTGGGCGCGGGGCTGGATGTGCAGGCGGCGGAGCATTGGTTCGCGCTGGATCTTTGTGGTGAGCGCGCTTAAGCGTATTGATCTTCCGAGCGACATACGGGCTGGCTTCGGCTTCGGCTTCGGCTTCGGCTTCGGCTTCGGCTTCGGCGATCAAGAGATTACCCCCATAGCCTGCTAGCGACAGCTGCGTCAGCCCAGGCGCCGCTCGTACCTTCGCGACTTCAGGAGGCCGAACGCAGGCCTTGCGGAGGGAGGTGACGGGCATGGATGCCCGTCAAGCGCTGGGGCCCAGGATGGGCCCTGCAGCGCGGTCCTCCCGGGAGCAAGGCCGGAGTGAGGGGACCCGGAGCGAAGCGTAGGGCCGGATGAATGGAGCGAGGATTTTTTGGTTCCTTTTTGATCCTTCTGTAGAGACCGGACACATCGCTGACACATGTGCGCAGACATGGTTGACACATTATGGTCCGTAATCAGGTTTATTCA